>RFHC01000131.1 GCA_003696505.1 Deltaproteobacteria bacterium | reverse complement strand
GGCCGAGACCGGGAAGGGCGTCCATCTCCGCGAGGAGGGCGACCTTCGGGCCCCTTCCCTTCCCGAAACTGGCGTCGAATGCCGTGGGCAGCCCGCAGATACCCCGATCCACGGAGAAGCCCTCCTTCTCCAGAATTTCTGAGAGGAAACGGGAGGTGTTCCTCTCTTTCAGAGAAACTTCAGGGTTGTCGTGCATCTGCTGGACGATTTCCTTCAGGAGGGGGAGGAGATTTTGACCCTCCTTGCGGATTCTCCTGATGACCGGGTCTGCCACGGCTTTCTCCTTTCAGGGGTTGGGATATAATACCACGGGAGGAAAGAAGGAATTTGCCGTGGAAAAGTGGAAAGTCCTGAAAATACGGGTGAACCGGAGGCTTATCGACCCTCTCTCCGGTTTCCTCTTCTCCCGGGGGACCCTGGGGCTCTCCTACGACGAGGAGACCTTCCGGGAGGAGGAAGAGGCGGATATCGAAGGGGAAGACGACTTCACCGAGGTGAAGGCTTACTTCTCCCCTGACTTTGACCTGAGGGGGATGCTCCCCGACCTGAAGAGGTTCGTGGCCAGCGTTTCTCCCCTGGCCGATTCTTTCGCCGTGGATACGGTGGAGATAGAGGACTACGGATGGACGGAAAAGTGGAAGGAGTTTTTCCGTCCCGTCCGGGTGGGGGAGAAGGTGGTGGTGACGCCTTCCTGGGAAAATTACGAGCCTGAGGGAGGGGAAGTCGTCCTCGTCATCGACCCGGGGGAGGCCTTCGGGACGGGGTCTCACGAGACGACCCGGCTCTGTCTGGAATTCATAGAGAAGGTTTTCCGGGATTCTCGCCCGCGCCGCTGTATCGACGTCGGGTGCGGGACGGGAATCCTCGCCATCCTCATGGCAAAACTGGGGGCTGAAGAGGTTCTGGCCCAGGACATCGACGTAAAGGCCGTCGAGATAGCCGGCAAAAACGCCGCGATAAACGGGGTGGGAGACCGGGTGAAGACGACGGGTCTTCCCCTGTCCCGTCTGGGAGGGGGGTTCGACCTTGCTTCGGCCAACATCCTGGCTGAGGTGCTCGTCGAGATGGCATCGGAATTCCGGTTGAAGGTTCGGGAAGGGGGACACCTCATCCTCTCCGGAATCCTTCGGGAGAAACTCGACTGGGTCCGGGACGAGTTTGCCCTGGAGAAGTTCCGGGAAGTGGAGAGGAAGTCCGAAGGGCTCTGGGGCGCGCTTCTCATGAGGAGGGAGTGAGGTGCGCCTCTTCCGCCTTCCCCGCGAGGCAGAGAGGGACGAGCACCTGGTCCTGTCGGGAGAGGAAGCCCGCCACATGAGGACTGTCCTCCGGATGAAGAGGGGGGACCACTTTCGGGGGTTCGATGAGGCGGGAAATGTTTACCTTCTCCAGGTTACGGAGGTGACGGCGCGGGACGTGATGGCCCGGGTCGTCCTGAAGGAGGGAAGAAGGCCCGAGCCGAGAGTGAAGGTGACCCTCGCCGTCGGCATCCCGAAGGGCGACCGCTTCGACTTCATCCTCCAGAAGGCGACGGAGCTTTCCGTATGGGAAATCGTCCCCTTCATCTCTTCGAGAGTCCAGGTTCGGATTCCCGGGGAGAAGGTTCATTCACGCCTCGAACGGTGGAGGAGGATTATCCTGGAGGCGGTGAAGCAGTGCGGAAACACGAACGTGCCGGAAATTCCGGGCCTCTACACCTTTCAGGAACTCATTTCCCGGTTGCCACAGGGAGGGTTAAAGGTCATTCTCTACGAAAAGACCCTCTCCTTCACCCTGAAGGAGGTCCTCGCAGGGGGAGGAGACGCGGAGAGAATAACCCTCCTCGTGGGTCCCGAAGGGGGCTTCTCTGAGGAGGAGGTGGAGCAGGCGAGGGAGGCAGGCTTCGTGCCGGCCGGACTGGGTCGGAACATCCTCAGGGTGGAGACGGCGGCGATAGCGGCCCTGGCGATGGTGCAGTACCACTTCGAAAACCTGTGAAAGGGGAAAAAATTGGAAAAGAGGCCGGAAGGGAACGAATTCGCCTATGCGGGGGGCGCGGTCAGGTTTCTCGCGCGCGTCCTGGACATCCTCATTCTCGCTCTGGTCCTCAACGTTCTCTACGCCGTCGACCGGTGGGGGGCATCGAAGGGATGGTGGCCTCCCATGCCGGGTCCCCGCTACCGCGTCGCCGGAGAATCTCTCTCCCTCCCTGACCTGGTGAGGGCCTTCTTCTACGGGGGGATATGGCCTCTCTACTACGTCGTCTTCCATTCCCTCGGGGGGCAGACGCCGGGGAAGATGGCATTCTCCATAAGGGTCCTTTCCCGCGACGGGGCCGACCCTTCTCCCTGGCAGATTCTCCTCCGTCTCGTGGGGGAAGCGATTTCTTCCTTCTTCTTTCTCGGATACCTCCCCATCCTCTTCACGAGGACGAAGAGGGGGCTTCACGACCTCATCGCCGGGACGGTGGTGGTGAAAAAGGAATGAAGCGCCTCATCCGACAGAGGAGGCCCCTCGTTATCGGTCACAGGGGATATCCCCGGAGGGAGACGGAAAACACGGTTCCCTCCCTCATCAGGGCGCTGGAAGTCGGAGTGGACGGCGTGGAGGTGGACGTGCGGTTGACGGGCGACGGCGTGCCCGTCATCTTCCACGACAGAGACCTGTCACGAATGGCGGGGATTCCCGCGGCAGTGGAGGAGATGCCCCTCTCCGCCGTGAGAGAGGTATCCCTCCGGGGAGGAGGCACCGTCCCGACGCTGGAGGAAGTCCTGGACGTGGTGGCGGGGAGGGTCCTCATCAACATGGAAGTGAAGACCCCGGGAGGCTGGAGGGAATGTGTGTCTCTCCTGGAGAGGAAGCGCTACGGGGGCCCTTTCCTCTTCTCGACCTTCCACCTCGAGGACCTGGAAGCGCTCACGAAGGCACACCCTTCCTGTCACCGGGCCCTCCTCACCAGGGAGGGGGGAAGGGGAGTGGTGGAGGCGGCGCGCCGCCTGGGGTGCGTCTCTCTCCACGTCAAGAAAGGGGCGGTTACCGGGGACCTGGTGGCGGCATCTCATGCGGCGGGGCTCTTCCTCCTCGCATACACCGTCAACGAAGAGGAAGAGTATGACCGCTTCGTCCAGATGGGCGTGGACGGTTTCTTCACCGATGACCCGGGGGAGATGGTCTCCTGGAAGCGGAGTCGTCGCCGGTGAAGGTCCGGGTTGTCGTCATCGGAGGCGGCGCGACGGGTGCTGGAGTCTTCCTCGCCCTCACCCGGAGGGGCGTGGAAACCCTTCTGGTGGAGAAGCGGGACCTCTCATCGGGGACCACGTCCCGGTCGACCCGCCTCATCCACGGCGGAATTCGATACCTGGAAAACCTCGACTTCGGCCTCGTCTTCGAGGCTCTCCGGGAGAGGGCGTGGGTGGCAGAGACCTTCCCCCACCTCCTCAGACCACTGAAGATTCACATTCCCCTTTACCGGGATGGCGGGAGGAGTCCTCTCATCGTGGGTGCGGGGGTGAAGCTTTACGACCTCCTCGCGGGAAGAGGGAAAATCGCTCCTTCGGAGGTCTACCTTACGCCCTCATCGGTGCCGGACGAGGTGGAGGTGAAGAGAGAGGGCCTCAAAGGGCTCTTCACCTTCACGGATTACCAGATTCTCCTCCCGGAGAGGATGGTCCTGGAGGGGGTCAGGGCGGGAGTGGCCCTGGGAGGGTCATACCTCTCTCGAAGCGAGGTGACGGGCGGAGAGGTGAGAGGGGATTCCGTCCTCCTCAAAATCAGGACGCCTGCAGGGATGATGGACGTGGAGGCGGAGGCCGTCGTCGTGGCTGCGGGACCGTGGGGAGATGGAGTGAGGAAACTTTTCGGTCTCGGCGGGAGGCTGATAAGACCGTCCAAGGGGACTCACCTTGAACTCCCTCCCATCGTCGAGAGGGCGTACTTCGTCGAGTCCGGGAGGGACGGGAGGCTCTTCTTCATCCTCCCATTTCTCGGGCACACCCTCGTCGGGACGACCGATACGGAGTATACCGGGGTGCCCGACGCGGTCCGTCCGACGGCGGAAGAGGTGGAATACCTCGTGGAGGGACTTAAGAAGGTCCTGCCCGGCAGGAGGGGAGACGCCCCCATCCTGGGGGCATTCTCCGGCGTCAGACCCCTCATCGACGTGCCCGGAAGGGAGGAGTCGCGCATCTCACGGAGGCACAGAGTGGTCGTCGAGGAGGGGAGGGTGGTGACGGTCGTCGGGGGAAAGTTAACGACCTGGAGGAAGATGGGCGAGGACTGTGTCCGGAAAGTCCTCCCGATTCTCGGAGAAAGGAATTCCGCGCCTCTCTCCCCTCACTTCCCCTCTGCTGGAGTCGAGCGGGAGGAGGTCATCACCCTCCTCAAAGAGAGGTATCACCTCTCCGGGGAGACGGCGGAGGTATTCTTCTCCCTTTACGGCGGAGAGGCAGAAGAGGTCATCAGGGAAGGGGGGAGTGACGCGTCCCTTAAGAGCGCCGTTTTCGCCGAGACAGGAGAGACCCCTCTCAACCTGGTCCGGGCCTTCACTCACGAATTCGCTCACACTCTGGGGGATGCTGTCCTCAGGAGGATGCTCCTGGGAAAGACCCCGGGCCGCGGGAGAAGGTACAGGAAGGAATTCGTCCGTATTCTCGTTTCTTTCCTCGGGATGGGAGAGGGAGAGGCGCGCGACATGGTCGATGAATTCGAGGAAGAGGTAAGGAGGACCTTCCCCGGTCCCGACGATTTGTTACGGCAGGGTGAAAGTGTAAAATAATCGGAAGCGTGAATAAACGGGTTTTCCTGCCCGTCTGCAGGAGGGGGAGAAAACAAGGGGGGAGGAGATGGAGCGACTCATGAGAATCAAAGCATTTGTCCTGTTGCTTCTTTTCGTCTTTTCCGTCACGGCGCCGAGGCTGAGGGGTGAGGCTTTCGCCCTGAGGACTCTGAGCAAGGGGGACAGGGTAAGAGACTACGACCTGACCATGCTCGACGGGTCCGTGAAAAAACTCTCTTCTTTTTCCGGCGAAAAGGGCCTCCTCGTCTTTTTCTGGGCGTCGTGGGCTTTCCGGTCGAAGGACCTTCTCGAATACGGAAAGACGCTCCACGAGAAATATGCGCCGAAAGGCGTGGGAGTGGTTGCCGTCAACGTGGAGCATCAGGAGGTGACGGCGGAGGCCCTGGAATCAGTGAGGAATTACTACGAGGCTCTCTCTCTTCCGTTTCCGACGGCTGTCGATTCCGGACTCGTCATGTTCGACGAGTTCGGTGTCGTGGCGACGCCGACAACGGTGCTCCTCTCGAAGGACCTGACCGTGGTGGATGCCTTTCCCGGCTTTCCCTCCGTGGCGAGGGAGAAGATAGAGAAGATGGTGATGGACTTTCTCGGCATAGAGGAAGAGAAAAAGCCGGAGAAAGTTCAGTACCTCCTGGCGAAAAAGCCGAAAAACAGGGCTCTCCTCTACTACAACCTGGGGAGGACGCTCTACAGACGTTACGTTTCCCAGAAGGACGAGTTGAAGAGGGTACCGAAAAGGGTCATCGAGAAGCTCGACGAGGCCCAGAAGAGGGACCCCGACTTCTACGGGCCGTACATGCTCAAGGCCATCATCTACCACAAGGCGAAAGTTTTTGATGAGAGGGACAGGGTCCTCGCGCAGATAGAGGAGAAGAAGTTTTCCGAACACGTTGAGAGGCGGGACCTGGCTTTCATGTATTACCTGATGGGGATGACGGAGAAGGCGAGGGAACTTGCCGGGGGGCTCCTGAAGGAGATTCCCGACGAGCCCACGGTCATTCTCCTGGATGCTCTCCTCGCCCGCGCTGAGGGGAAGGAGGGGTGGCAGGAGAGAGTGAAAGAGTCTCTTGAGAAGGGCCTTTCCATTCCCGTGGAGGGGAAGGTTGACCCGGAGACGGGGACGCTCCTGCCTCAGGGCGAGGAGGAGAGGACGGCCACCTACCTGGCTGAGAAGGTGCTGGGCATCGCGAAGAGGTAGGTCACGAGCCCTTCAGCGCCTCTTCCACCGTCCGGGCCAGCTCTTCGGGGGCGAGTCCCAGGTCCTGAAAGAGTTCATCCGGTTTCCCGGACCCTCCGTATTCCGTCACGCCCATCTTGATGAGGCGCACCGGCCCGATACCCTCCGTGGCGATGACATCTGCCAGGCAGTTTCCCAATCCCGTCCGGACGTTGTGGTCTTCGTAGGTGACGATGAGTCCTGTCCCGGCAGCCTCCCTCACGGCGTCGACATCGACCTCGAGGGGAGTGGCCAGGTTGTAGACCTTCACTCGAATCCCCCTGTCCCGGAGAATCTCCCACGCCTTCACCGCACGGTGGAGCATTCCCCCGTAGGAGAAGATGGCGCCCCTGTCTCCGTCTCTCACCAGGTCCGCCTTCCCCGGCGTGAAGGTGTAGTCCCCGCCGAAGAGAGGTTTTCCCTCCTCGTCGGTGATGACGGGGACCTTCGACCGTCCCATTCCGACCATGAAGTTCCCCCTTCTTCCTGCGACGAAGCGGACTGCCCGGTCCGTCTGATTGGGGTCGGCCGGAATGATGACGCGGAAACCGAAGAGATTCCTCAAAAGTCCCAGGTAATCGATGCACTGGTGCGTTTTCCCGTCTTCTCCCACGTCGATTCCCAGGTGGGTGCATATCAGTTTCAGGTTTGCCTCGTTGATGTCGTTGAGCCTGTGCTGGTTGTAGGTTTCGCAGATGCCGAAGACGCCGAAGTCGGCGAAAAAGGTGAGGACTCCCGTCGTCGAGAGGGCCCCTGCCGCCACTGCAGTGTGGTGCTCCTGGATGCCCGATTCGAAGAAGCGGTGGGGGCAGAGACGGGAGAACTTCTCCGTCTTCACTGACCCGGCCAGGTCGCAGTCGAAGACGGCGATGGGGGTTTCCCGCCCGCAGGCGTTTATCTCCGCCATGTCGGAGAGGGCGTTTCCGAAGGCGCTCCTGTTATCTGTCTTCACGTCAGGCTCGTAGGTCCGGGGCTCGCCCGTGTCGATTTTTATTTCCCTCTCCGGCCTCTTCGGGGGCACGTAGGTGCAGACGCCCTTCTCGCGCATCTGCCTGTAGTGGTCGAGTTTGTTTTCCAGACCCAGCTCCTCCAGCGCCTTCACGAAGAGGTCTTCCGGCAGAGCCTTCCCGTGATACTCGTATTCGTTCTCCATGAAGGAGACTCCCTTCCCCATCGTCGTGTGAGCGATGACGACGTATGGGGCCGAGTCGTCTGTGGTGGCCTGATGGAGGGCGCCGTATATCTCGTCCACGCTGTGCCCGTTCACCTCGAGAACCTTCCACCCGTCAGAGCGGAAGTTCTCAGCGATGTTCTGGGGCATCACCTCGGAGATGTTTCCCGAAATCTGGAGACGGTTGTAATCGACGAGGGCGGTGATGTTCGTCAGGCCGTACTTGACGGCGAACCGCCGGGCTTCGGAAATCTGACCCTTCTGCTGCTCCCCGTCGCCCATGACGACGTATACGTTGAAATCCCTTTCGAAGCAGCGGGCTGCGAGGGCGAAGCCGCACCCGGCGGAAAGCCCCTGCCCCAGGTTTCCCGTCGACCACTCTACTCCCGGGAGGTTTCTCTCGATGTGTCCCTCGAAGGGGGACCCCGCCTTTCTGAAAAATGCTATGGCCTGGTCGATGGGAAAGAAGCCGAGGCGTCCGAGGGCCGCGTACACTCCCGGCGAGGTGTGTCCGTGGGAGACGACGATTCTGTCCCTCTCCTCGTTGAAGGGGTCGTCGGGAGTGACCCTCGCCAGGAGAAAGAGGGTCATGAACATCTCGATGGAGGACATGGAACCGCCGGGATGGCCTGACCCCGCGAGGGTCGTCATGTGGAGGATGTCCCCGCGAGCAACCCGGCAGTAATCCTCGATGAGTTTCCGCACGCTCGCGTCCAGGGAAGGCGACCGAAACCCCCGGTAAAGTGTGAGGTTCATGATTTCTCTCCCGTTTTTGTTTTGGTGTGGAATGTCTCGAGTCCCGGGTGACCGGAAAAGACTCCCTGTATATACCACAGAACCTCCCCATTTGTCAGGAAAAAGAGAGGATACCGGGGGTGGGGTGAAGAAGATGCTCCCTTGACCCGTCAAAATCGTGTGTGAGAATATTTATGTGTCCCCCTTGAGATGGGGTTTTACGCTATATAACAGGAATAATTTTCGGGAGGAGACGCAATGAGGAAGTTTCCCGCCCTTTTCGTGACTTTCCTGGCTGTCCTTTTTCTGAGTGCCTGCGGTCCCCAGATTCAGACGACGGTGGAAACGGGAGGACCTTCCGCGGGAGAGGTCGTCCGATACCAGGGGCCGAAGGCGAGAATCGCCGTCGCCCGGTTCGACTGCAAGGCGGCGAAGTGCACGGGTGAGATAGGGGACGGGCTTGCCGACATGCTCAGCACGGCCCTCTTCAAGACGGGCCGCTTCATCGTCCTCGAGCGGGGAGAGGGACTTCGGGAAATCCAGAGGGAACTCCGGCTGGGCCAGTCGGGCTACGTGAATCCGAATCAGGCTCCTGAAATGGGGCTCA
Organism: Deltaproteobacteria bacterium; assembly: GCA_003696505.1. Lineage (GTDB taxonomy): Bacteria > Desulfobacterota > Deferrimicrobia > J040 > J040 > J040. The sequence goes on along the minus strand of RFHC01000131.1, from coordinate 1,462 downwards.
TGGAGGGAGCAGATATCCTCGTCATCGGTTCCGTCACCGCTTTCGAGCCGGAGGCGTCCGGTATTGGAGGCGGAGGAGTCGTCGTGCCCTTCCGGGTGCCTTTAATCGGCGGCGCCGTCGTGAAGAAGAAGGAGGCGTACATCGCTGCCGACATCCGGCTCGTCGACGTGAGGACGGGTCGAATCATAAACGCAACGAGCGTTGAGGGGAAGGCTTCTTCCTGGAAAGCGGGAGGCGGAGCCGGTTTCATCCTCGGCACCGTGGCTCTCGGAGGCGGACTGGGCGGATACAGAAACACCCCGATGGAGAAGGCCGTTCGGGTGATGCTCGAGAACGCCATAAACGAAATCGCAAAGCTCGTGCCCGAAGATTACTACCGCTACAGCGCGACGGGAGAGCCGGTGAGGACGTCCGCTCCTCAGGCCCCCGCTCCCTCTACTCCTCAGATTCGGGGAGGCGAGACGATTAAGGGAGGAGGGATGATTCGCGGAGGCGGAATGATTCGAGGCGGGTCTCACTTCACGCCCGGTTCTGTCCTCGCCCTGAACGAGACCTTCTCTTCCTACGAGATCGGGGACATTCCCACTTCCGTCGTCATCAAGAGGGGACAGGTGGAGGTGGCGGAGTTTAACGGGAAAAAGTGGCTCCGCTTCCTCACAGATGGACACGTCGTCATTCCCGTTGACTTGAAGAAAGACTTCTCGATTGAGTTCACCCTTTTCAAGCCGAAGGACTTCCCCACCCTCCACGTGAAGCTCGGAGCCTCAGGTGCGGGACCTGAGGACCTTGAGTTTGGGGGAGAGCTGAAGTGGAAGGGGAACAGGCTTACTGCCTACAACCCGGAGAAGGGGAGGACCCACAACTTTGCCATCGCCCAGAGGAACGGCAAGATTCGGGTTTTCGTCGACGGTCACCTCGTCGTGAACGAGCCCGCGCTCCTTCCTGTTGGCGGCACCGTGCCGAACAGGGATGGCATTTCCTTCATGCCGAGTTACGTTAACGTGTCCGCCGGCGAGGAGGTCCTCGTGACGGATATCAAGGTGTCGTATTACTGAGATACGGGAGAGGGAGGGTGGCGGAGAGGGACCTCTACGACATTACCTTCGTGGGCGGTGGACCTGTCGGGCTTTTCGGCGCCTACTACGCGGGGCTCCGTGACGCCAGGACGAAAATCATCGAGATGACGGACCGCCTCGGTGGGAGGCTCATTCACCTCTATCCAGAAAAGATGATTTTCGACGTCATGGGGTACCCGAAAATCACCGCAAGGGAGCTCGTGGAGAAACTGGTGGAGCAGGCCTCCCAGTATGAGCCGACTGTCTGTCTCGGGGAGAAGGTTGAGCACATAAAGGTCCTGGGAGAATGCCTCGTCCGTATTCAGACGAACAGGGGGGAACACTTTTCGAAGACCGTCATCATCACGGCAGGGCTGGGGGCGTTCGTCCCCCGGACCCTTGACCTG
>RFHC01000130.1 GCA_003696505.1 Deltaproteobacteria bacterium | reverse complement strand
TTCCGGACGGCGTATCTGTCGACGTCTCCGGAAAGACGGTCACGGTCAAGGGGAAGCTGGGGACGCTCACGAGGGAGATTCCTGACGAAGTTACCGTTGCCGTCGAGGACGGGAAGGTCGTGGTGAAGAAAAAGGTGGAGACGAGCAAGAGGTGCAAGGCATTCCAGGGGCTCGTCCGGTCACTCATCAACAACATGGTCATTGGAGTGTCCCAGGGATTCGAGAAAGTTCTCGAGATTCACGGTGTCGGGTACAGGGCTGAGGTGAAGGGGAAGGAACTTCACCTGACTCTCGGGTATTCACACCCCGTTATCTTCCCGATACCGGACGACATTAAAATCGCCGTCGAGGAGAGGAATACCGTTATCAAGGTATCCGGAATAGATAAGGAAAAAGTGGGTCTCGTGGCCGCGAAGATTCGAAGCTTCAGAAAGCCCGACGTCTACAAGAACAAAGGAATCCGGTACAGGGGAGAAAGGCTCATCAAGAAGGCCGGTAAGGCCGTCGGGAAGTGACAACTTTACCGCTGAGAGGTGTAACAGATGGTCGTAAAGAATAAAAAAGTTTTCATGAGGTTGAGGAGGAAGAAGAGGGTCAGGAAGAAAGTTTTCGGCACTCCGGAGAGACCGAGGTTGACGGTTTTCCGGAGCGCGAAGCACATCTACGCCCAGATTATCGACGACACAATCGGTCACACCATCGCCGCCGCGTCGACTTTGAGCAAGGACGTGAGGGATAAGGTCAAGGGTATGAAGAAGACGGAAGCGGCTAAGGTGGTGGGGCAGGTAATCGCGGAGAAGGCGCGCGAAAAGGGCGTCACCAAGGTTGTCTTTGACAGAAACGGTTTCAAATACCACGGAAGGGTCGCGGCCCTCGCGGACGGGGCGAGGGAGGGCGGCCTCGAGTTTTGAAAAACGAAAGGAGGCGTGAGGCTTGGTGAAGAGAATCAATCCCGAGGGGCTCGACCTCAAAGAGAAGGTCATCCACATCAGCAGGGTCTCCAAAGTGGTGAAGGGCGGAAAAAGGTTTAGTTTCAGCGCGCTCGCCGTCGTTGGAGACGGCAACGGAATAGTCGGCTACGGTCTGGGAAAAGCGAAAGAGGTTCCGGAAGCGATTCGGAAGGCGATTGAGAAGGCGAAGAAGAATCTCGTCCGCGTCCCGGTCATTGACGGGACCATTCCGTATGAGACGGTGGGGGAATTTGGCGCGAGCCGCGTCGTCCTGAAGCCGGCATCCCCTGGTACGGGCGTTATCGCTGGAGGCGCGGTGAGAGCTGTGGTTGAGGCAGCGGGAATTCGGGACATCCTGACGAAATCCCTCGGGAGCAACAATCCTCACAACCTCGTCAAAGCATCGATAAAAGGATTGACGGAGATTAAAGACCCACAGGTCATTATGACCTTCAGGAAAAAGAAGAAGGGTGAGGGAGAGTGATGGCGAAGCAGCTGAAGATAACTCTGAAGAGGAGCCTCATCGGAAAGTCCGAGTATCAGCGCAGGGTGGCATACGGCCTCGGGCTGAGGAAGCTCAACAAAAGCGTCATCAAGGAAGATACACCCGAGATAAGAGGGATGATAGAGAAAATAAGCTTTATGCTTGACGTGGAAGAAATAAATTGACCCGAGGGAAGACCATGGAACTTCACGAACTCAGGCCTGCGGAAGGGTCCAAGAAAAAGAGGAAGAGAGTCGGCAGAGGCAGGGGTTCTGGCCACGGGAAGACCTGCGGGCGGGGCACGAAAGGGCAGAAGTCTCGCTCCGGAGGAAAGGTCCCGGCGTGGTTCGAAGGCGGTCAAATGCCCCTGCAGAGGAGACTCCCGAAGAGGGGGTTCAAGAACAAGTTCAGGAAGATATACTCCATCGTCAACGTGGAGAGGCTCAACGTCTTTGAAGATGGGGACGTCGTTGACGTGGCTGCCCTCGTCCGGAAGGGGCTCGTCAAGAACGTGAAGGACGGGGTCAAGGTCCTCGGAGAGGGAGAGCTCTCGAAGAAGTTGACGGTGAGGGTTCACAAGGTGTCAAAGACGGCTGAGGAGAAGATAAAGGCAGCCGGCGGCACCGTGGAGGTCATCTGAATTGTTTGGCGGTTTCCAGAACATCGCAAAGGTCCCCGAACTCAGGAAGCGTCTCCTCGTCACGGCCTGGTTTCTCATTATCTACAGGCTCGGAGCGCACGTCCCGACGCCGGGAATCGATACCTCTGCTCTTGCGGCGTTTTTCGCGCAGCAGAAAGGGACGCTTTTCGGGCTCATCGACATGTTTTCCGGAGGAGCTCTCCAGAGGCTTTCCGTCTTTGCCCTCGGAATCATGCCCTACATCAGCGCGAGCATTATCCTCCAGCTCCTCACCGTCGTCATTCCATCCCTCGAGAGGCTTTCGAAGGAGGGTGAGCTCGGGCAGAAGAAGATAAACCAGTATTCCCGTTACGGCACGGTGATTCTCAGCATGATTCAGGCCCTCGGAATCGCCATTGGTCTGGAAGGGATGAGGGTGGGGCCCGGCGCCTCCGTCGTGTACAATCCCGGCTGGGGATTTCGCGCTCTTACTGTCCTTACCCTCACGACGGGAACGATATTCATAATGTGGATAGGTGAGCAGATAACGGAGAGGGGAATCGGAAACGGAATTTCCCTCATCATCTTTGCCGGAATCGTCGCGCGGATGCCGAGCGCCATCGTCCGGACCTTCCGCCTCGTCAAGGCCGGGGAGATGAGCCTTTTCCTCCTGATTTTCCTCCTTATCCTCATGGTCCTGGTGGTGGCTGTCATCGTCTACTTCGAACGCGCCCACAGGAGAATCCCGATTCAGTACGCCCGGAGAGTGGTGGGGCGAAGGGTGTACGGCGGTCAGTCCACGCACCTTCCTCTGAAGGTGAACACGGCGGGAGTCATTCCCCCGATATTCGCTTCTTCGATTCTCCTCTTCCCCGCGACGCTGGCGAACTTCATCCCGCATCCTGTGACGAAGGCGATTTCGGGGTATCTCACGCCGGGGACCTTCATCTACGAGTTTCTCTACGTGATATTCATCATTTTCTTCTGCTATTTTTATACAGCCGTCACGTTCAACCCCGTCGACGTGGCGGACAACATTAAGAAATACGGTGGATATATTCCGGGGATTAGACCCGGGAAGAGGACAGCCGAGTACATCGACACCGTCCTGACGCGGATTACCCTTGGCGGTGCCCTCTACGTGTCTGCCATATGCGTGCTTCCTTCGGTCCTCATCAACAAGTTCAACGTGCCTTTCTATTTTGGCGGGACGGCGCTTCTCATCGTCGTCGGCGTTGCCATGGACACGGTCCAGCAGATAGAGACGCACCTGATAACCCGTCACTACGACGGATTCCTGAAAAAAGGCAAAGTCAGAGCGAGGAGGTAGGGGAGATGAAGGGTATCGTGTTTCTCGGCCCTCCCGGAGCGGGCAAGGGGACCCAGGCGAAGAAGATCGTTGAGAAGTTCGGAATTCCTCAAATTTCGACGGGGGACATGCTCCGTGAGGCAGTGAAAGAGGGGACAGAGCTGGGGAAGAAGGCGAAGGAGTTCATGGATGCGGGTGCGCTCGTTCCGGACGAGGTCGTCATCGGCATCGTGCGCGAAAGGCTCGCCAAGCCAGATTGCGAGAAGGGATTCATCCTCGACGGTTTCCCGCGGACGATTCCCCAGGCAGAGGCCCTCGACGAGGTCGTCAGGGAGCTGGGGAAGGCGATAAACTACGTTATCGCCCTGGAGGTGGACGATTCTGAACTGATTGAGAGGTTGTCGGGGAGGAGGACCTGTCGCTCCTGCGGCGCGATGTATCACGTGAAGTTCAATCCGCCGGCGAAGGAGGGAGTCTGCGACAAGTGCGGAGGGGAACTCTTTCAGAGGGACGATGACAGGGAAGAAACCATCAAGAACAGGCTGAAAACATATAAAGAGCAGACGGCTCCCCTCATCGACTATTACAGGGAAAGGGGAAACTTTTACGCCATCGAGGCATCGGGAGATATTGACGAGATATTCTCCCGCATCGAGGCGATTTTGAACCAGTGAAATGGTAATTCTCAAAAGCCGGGAAGAGATTGAAAAACTGAGAGAAGTGAACGCGCTCGTGGCAGAGTTCTTTGAAAAAGTCGGGGAAATCATCGAACCCGGAATCTCGACGTTCGACCTGGAGGAGTTCTCGGAGAAGTTCGTCAGGGAGAAAAAGGTCATCCCCGCCTTCAAGGGCTACATGGGGTATCCGGCAAACCTCTGCGTCTCTATAAACGAGGAAGTCGTCCACGGGATACCCGACAGGAAGAGGGTCCTGAAAGAGGGCGACCTGGTGAGTATCGATTTCGGCCTGAAGAAAGACGGGTTTTTCGGGGATGCAGCCAGGACTTTTCCCGTCGGCCAGGTGGACGAAGCGGGGAAGAGGCTTCTTGCCGTGACGGAAGAGGCTCTCTACAGGGGCATCGAAGAGGCGAAGCCGGGGAGAAGGCTCTACGACATCTCGGCTGCCATTCAGGAATTCGTGGAGGGTCATGGGTTTTCCGTCGTTCGCGATTACGTGGGGCACGGAATCGGGAGGAGCCTTCACGAGGATCCCCAGGTCCCGAACTTCGGCGTCAGGGGGACGGGAATCAAACTTCTCCCCGGACTTGTCATCGCCATCGAGCCGATGGTCAACGAGGGGGGACACGAAGTTGAGGTTCTGAAGGACGGATGGACTGTCGTGACGAAGGACAGGAAGCGGTCAGCCCACTTTGAACACTCCGTTGCCGTGACGGAGAACGGGGCGCTCATACTGAGCACGATATAAGGAGAGTTATGGGAAAAGAAGACCATATCGAAGTCGAGGGAAGGGTTATCGAGGTCCTTCCCAACGCCATGTTCCGGGTGGAACTGGAAAACGGGATGAAGATTCTTGCCCACGTTTCGGGGAAGATGAGGATGAACTTCATTAAAATTCTCCCCGGTGACAGGGTGACGGTTCAAATTTCTCCCTACGACCTGTCGCGGGGGAGAATCGTTTACAGAACGAAAGGATGAGGTGGAGCGATGAAAGTGAGAGCGTCAGTTAAGAAAATATGCGACAAGTGTAAGATTATTAAAAGAAAAGGCGTTGTTCGGGTTATCTGCGAGAACCCGAAGCACAAACAGAGACAGGGCTAAAGGAGGGTAAATTGGCACGAATCGCAGGCGTAGATTTGCCGAAGACGAAGAGGATCGACATCGCCCTGACCTACATCTACGGTATCGGTCACACCACGTCGAAAAAGATCCTCGACGAGGCCGGTGTAGACCCTGCCGTCAAGGTGAAGGACCTGACGGACGAGCAGGTGGCCAGAATCAGGGAGGTCATCGACAGGAATTACAAGGTCGAGGGCGACCTGAGGAAAGAGGTGGCCATGAACATCAAGCGCCTCATGGACATGGGGTGCTACAGGGGTCTCCGTCACAGGAGGGGACTCCCCGTCAGGGGGCAGAGGACACACACGAATGCCCGGACGAGGAAGGGACCCCGCAAGTCTGTCATCGGCAAGAAGAGAGAGAAGAAGAAGTAAGAAAACTCACATATTGAGTGGAGTGGAGGAAAAATGGCTCGAAGACCGAGAGGAAAGAAGAAGGTCAAGAAGAACATTCCCGTGGGGATTGCCCACATAAAGGCAACTTTTAACAACACGATTATCACGATAACGGATATGGACGGAAACACCATTTGCTGGTCCAGCGCAGGCGCCATGGGATTCCGCGGGTCCAGAAAGTCGACCCCCTTCGCGGCCCAGGTGGCCGCTGAGGATGCGGCAAAGAAGGCCATGGAGCACGGTGTCAGGAGCGTCGCCGTCTTCATAAAGGGCCCCGGGTCTGGTCGGGAAGCCGCGCTGAGGACCCTTCAGGCTGCGGGGTTGAAAATCAACTACATCAGGGATGTATCCCCCATTCCCCACAACGGATGCAGGCCGCCGAAAAGAAGGCGCGTGTGAGAAGAAAAAAGAAGGAGGTTTAAGCCTTGGGTAGATATACGGGACCTGTTTGCAAACTCTGCAGGAGAGAGGGGTTGAAGCTCTTTCTCAAAGGAGACAGGTGTTTCACCGATAAATGCTCCTTTGAGAGGAGACCCTACCCTCCGGGTCAGCACGGACACAGGAGGGTGAAGTACAGCGATTACGGCATTCAGCTTCGTGAGAAGCAGAAGGTCCGGAGGATGTACGGAATCATGGAACGCCAGTTCCGAATCTACTTTTACCGGGCCGACAGGATGAAGGGGAAGACGGGTGATAACCTCCTCTCTCTTCTCGAGCGGCGCCTTGACAACGTGGTTTACCGTCTCGGCTTCGCCGTGACCAGGAGGGAAGCCCGCCAGCTCGTGGGTCACGGGCACTTCAAGGTGAACGGTCGGAAGGTGGATATCCCCTCCTACCTCGTCAGGAAAGGCGACGTCATCGAGCTGAAGGAGAAAAGCAGGAACATCGCGAAGATAAACGAGAATCTGGACACGATTGTGCGGAAAGGAATACCTTCCTGGCTTGAGCTCTACAGGGAAGAGTACAGGGGAGTCGTCAAGGACCTCCCGAAGAGAGAGGATATCCTCGAGCCGATAAACGAGCAACTCATCGTCGAGCTCTACTCCAAGTAATTGAGACGGGAAGGCTGTTCACATTCAATTGCCCCGGGCAATGGAGGAGACCATGTTTCAGAGAAACTGGAAAGAACTGATAAAGCCGGAAAGAGTAAACATAGAGGCGTCAACGGCGACGCCGTTTTACGGAAAATTCATTGCCGAGCCCCTCGAGAGAGGTTTCGGCATCACCATTGGAAACGCCCTGAGGAGGATACTCCTTTCGTCGCTCCAGGGAGCTGCCATAACAGCCGTGAGAATTGAAGGGGTCCAGCACGAGTTCTCCTCGATTCAGGGCGTCGTCGAGGACGTGACGGACATCATCCTTAACCTCAAGGGCGTTGAACTGAAGATGACCGACCCGGGTCCCCGGAAGGCCTACCTGGAGGTGAAGGGTCCGAAGAAAGTGACGGCTGCTGATATTCAGACGGACCAGCACGTCGAGGTCATCAACAAGGACCACCACATTGCGGAGGTCCTCGAAGGCGGCGAACTGAAGATGGAACTGACAGTCAGGATGGGAAAGGGATACGTTCCAGCGGAGAGAAATCTCGAAGAGGACATGCCCATCGGGACGATACCCGTGGACGCGATTTTCTCTCCCATCAAGAGGGTAAATTTCGAGGTCACCAACGCCCGTGTGGGTCAGCAGACGGATTTCGACAGACTCATTCTCGAGGTGTGGACTGACGGTTCTGTCCTTCCCGCAGACGCGGTTGCATATGCGGCGAGAATTCTCCAGGACCAGCTCACCATCTTCATCAATTTCGAGGAGCCGGAAGAAGAGGAGGAACTCGTGGAGGAGGAATCGGCTCTGGACCCCGAACTGGAAGAAAAACTCTACAAGACGATTGACGAACTGGAACTGTCGGTGAGGGCCTACAACTGTCTGAAGAACGCGAACATTACGTACATTGGCGAGCTCGTTCAAAAGACGGAGCAGGAACTCCTCAAGACGAAGAACTTCGGGAAGAAGAGCCTGAGCGAGATAAAGCAGGTGCTCGAGGAGATGGGGCTCGGCCTCGGCATGGACGTGAAGGACTTCGACCCGGAAAAGAGGAAGGGCGAGGAAGAGGAACTGGAAGAAGAGGAAGAATAAAGAGCAGGAAGGAGTGAGCTATGCGTCACGCCAAGGACCACAGGAAACTGGGAAGAAACCCGGCTCACAGGAAGGCGCTTTTGAGAAACCTCCTCAACGCGCTCATCGAGCACGAGCGGATTCAGACTACCGTCCCGAAAGCGAAGGAGTTGAGGAGGCTCGCCGACAGGGCGATAACTCTGGGGAAGAAAAATACCACCCACGCGAGACGGATGCTCTTCGCGATGCTCGTAAACAAGAAGAACACGGCGAAAGTGTTCGACGTCCTCGCAAAGAGGTACGCTGACAGGAATGGCGGTTACACGAGAATCCTGAAGACCGGATTTCGGGCAGGTGACGGCGCAGAAATGGCGATAATCGAGTACCTTCCTGAGGGTGAGAAGAAAGAGAAGGGGAAGAAAAAGAAGAAGTAGTTCGAGAGAATAAATTTAGAGGGACGGAAAAATTCACGAACAGAAGAAACGGGACCGCGCTGGTCCCGTTTTTTTTTGCCCTCTTGACAGGGAGGGAGAGTGCGACTATTCTGAAAAAGAATTTCAATTTAATCTTCTGTCGGTGGGGGACGATTCCTTGGACGAGATAATCGAGAGGATTGAGAAGGAACTCCGCGAGTCGGGGAAGAAGTCATCGCGGACGCGCCGGAAGGTCATCGAGGTCTTTTTCTCCTGCGGCGGCCACCTCTCTGTCGAGGACCTTTACCGGGAGGTGAAGCAGCGCTATCCGGATATCGGATATGTTACGGTTTACAGGACTCTGAAGGTCCTCGAGGAACTGGGATACGCCACGAGCCTCGATGTCGGCGATGGCTCTACCAGGTTCGAAACCGCACTCAGGCAGCACCACGACCACCTTATCTGCACGGTCTGTGGGAGGATTTACGAGTTTTTCGAACCGGAGATAGAGGTCCTCCAGAATCTCGTGGCGAGGAAAAACGATTTCAGAATTCTCGACCACACCCTCCACATTTTCGGAATCTGCAAAGAGTGTCAGAAGTAATTTGAAGGGGGCTTTCTCATGGAATGTCACGCTGGAAAGGATACTGTTGCGGCTGAAAAGGTAGACGAGAAGCTCATTTTCGTGGGAACCCCTAACGTGGGGAAGAGCGTCATCTTCGGCTTCGTTACGGGAAGATACGTTACCGTGTCCAATTACCCCGGCACGACCGTAGAGGTCACGAAGGGTGTGGGGAAAATAGGGGGGCGCACCGTCCAGATAATTGACACGCCGGGGATAAACACTCTCACGCCCATGTCCGAGGACGAGAGAGTGACGAGAGACATACTCCTCGAGGAGGAAGGGTACAGGGTATTTCAGGTGTGCGACGCGAAGAATCTGGAAAGGTCGCTTCCCATTACCTTTCAGCTCATCGAACTGGGCGTTGAATTCGGGGTGATTCTCAACATGTCCGACGAGGCGGAGAGGCACGGGATTCAGGTTGACGAGGAGAAACTCTCCCGGATACTCGGCCTCCCCGTCATAAAAACCGTCGCCGTCAGGAGGAAGGGGTTCGACAAAATTCCCGCACTCCTCAGTGAAGCGCGGAGCGGGTCTTTCCGCGTCGATTACGGTGACTACATCGAAGATGCCGTGGAGAAGGTGGGGAGAATCCTCGAATCGAGGGGATATGCCCGCTCGAAGAGGGGGCTGGCGCTCATGATTCTCTCAGGCGACACGACTCTCAGGGAGTGGCTGAAGGAAAACTTCTCGCCGGAAGAGATTGAGGAGATGGAAAAGGTAAGGAGTGAGCTGGAGAGGCTCGTGGGGGTTCCCGTTTCTTACCACATCAACAACGCTCGCCACAGGAGCGCGGCCCGGATTGGAATGGAAGTGAAGAGAATCGTCCCGAGGAAGAAACACTCCTTCCTGGACCACTTCGGTCGCCTCTCGATGCACCCCATCTGGGGAGTTCCCATCATGCTGGGAGTTCTTTACGTGGCTTACCTTTTCGTTGGGAAGTTCGGTGCCGGGACGATGGTGGACCTTCTGGAAGGGAAATTATTCGGGGAATGGGTCAACCCGTTCTTCGTGAAGTTATTCGAAAACTACGTCCCCATACCGATCGTGCGAGACTTTTTCGTCGGGGATTACGGAATCATCACCATGGCGCTCACGTATTCGCTGGCCATTATCTTCCCCATCGTGGGGACCTTCTTCATCGGGTTCGGGATCATGGAGGATTCCGGTTATCTTCCCCGCCTCGCCGTCATGGTGGACCGAATTTTCAAGAAAATAGGATGCAACGGAAAGGCGGTTCTCCCCCTCATTCTCGGGCTCGGGTGCGACACGATGGCGACGCTGACGACGAGGATACTGGAAACGACCAAGGAGAGAATCATCGTCACTCTCCTCCTCGCGCTTGGCATTCCCTGCTCCGCCCAGCTCGGGGTCGTCCTCGGGATGCTCGCGACCCTTGGACCGGTGGCGACGGCTCTCTGGATCGCAGTCGTCTGCGGAATCATCCTCGCCGTCGGTTATCTGGCTTCGCTCATCGTGAAGGGTGAGGAAGTTGATTTCATCATGGAAATTCCCCCGATGAGGGTTCCGGAGTTCAGGAACATCCTGGTAAAGACGCTGGCGAGAATCGAGTGGTATCTGAAGGAGGCAGTTCCCCTCTTTATCCTCGGGACGGTCGTGCTCTTCGTCGCCGACAGGACGGGGCTCCTCCAGGTGATAGACCGGGTATCTGCTCCGGTAATCGTCACACTCCTCGACCTTCCCCCGAAGACAGCGGAGGCTTTCATCATCGGCTTTCTCAGGAGGGATTACGGAGCTGCCGGCCTCTACGCCATGCAGAAGGCAGGCCTTCTCGACCCGACCCAGGTTCTCGTGAGCCTGACGACGATCACCCTCTTCATCCCCTGTATCGCCAATCTCTTCGTCATCATCAAGGAAAGGGGGATGAAAATCGCCCTGGCCATGATGGCCTTCATCTTCCCTTTCGCCCTCGCAGTAGGAACGGCGATGAACAAAATAATCCGCCTCCTGGGAGTGAGTTTCTGAGCGGGGAAAGGAGTTTCTCATGTTTATCCGTTGCCCCTATTGTGGTATTGAAATAAACACTGACGACAGGTCGTGTCAGAAGGAGTGCCCTCTGGGAAAAGATTGCAGGATGATATGCTGCCCCAACTGCAGGTATTCCTTCGTGATTCCCCAGTCGTCTCTCATCGATGCCGTGAAGAAGATATTCCGGAAGGGGAAGGGGAAATGAGGGAACACAGCAAGGACGAAATTCTCGAGCTCATCTGGACGAGAGAGGAGGAAGGCGAGAGGACGGAGGCAGGACTCCTCGAGTCTTCCCAGGAGGAGAACACCGAAGAGCTCATCGAGGAGTTGATACACGATGGCCTCGTCGAGAGGAAAGGGGAAAACATCGTCCTCACTCCATCGGGACATGAGAGGGCGGAGAGGGTTATTCGCCGTCATCGCCTCGCCGAATGTCTCCTTTCAAACCTCTTCGACCTTGAAGATGACCACATAGAGTCGAGCGCGTGCAAATTTGAGCACATCCTGAGCGACAGGGTGACGGAGTCTGTCTGCACATTTCTCGGGCATCCTCCCTTCTGCCCCCACGGGAAGCCGATTCCGCGGGGTGAGTGTTGCCGGAAGTTCACGACCCACGTCGTCCCTCTCGTCATTCGCCTCTCGGATGCCGAACTGGGAGGTGAATACAGGATCGTTTTCATCATCCCGAAGCAGAAAAAGAGGCTCGAGAGGTTGAGCGCCATGGGCCTCATTCCCGGAGTCGTTGTCCGACTGATACAGAAGAACCCTTCCTACGTGATTCAACTCGGGGAGACGATGATTGCCGTAGACCGGGGAATCGCTGATGAGATTTACGTCAAACGGGTCTGACAGGCGGTACGCCGGCGGAATTCTGCTCATCCTCTTCCTCTTTTCTTTCTCCCTCACCAGCATCGCCGTCCCCCTGCCCGCGGAAGAGAGGAAAGAGGTGATTTTCTTCCGCTACTCAGACGAGAGTGTGGAGGATGCGGAATCGCTCTACGGGATGATGGAGAAGCATCTGGAAGAGGTCCTGGGCGCGCTCCTCGTAAAACCGGGAGAGTTTCACATCGTAAGGGAGGGCCCTGAATTCCTTCCCCAGCTCCCCGCCACTCTGCTCGTTTCCTGGAGGGAACGTCTGGAAAAAGCCAGGGAAAAGTTTCGCCTCCTGGACCTTGAAGGGGCGTTCCACGAGGTGGAGGAGATTCTCGGCGCTCCGTACAGGTATTCTCTTCCCCCCGAATCCCGGGACGTTTACGCCGAGGCCGCCTTTCTCGGGGCATTTCTCCTTTCCCGCCTGGGAAGGTCAGATGAGGCGGAAAGGGTTCTCCTCCGTTCGTCATCCATAGTCAGCCAGCCCGGGCCGGTCCTCGACCTCTATCCTCCAGATTTCTCCCGCTTCGTCCGGAATGTTTTCAAGAAAGACAGGAGTTGCCGTCTCGTGGTGAATTCTGACCCGGCGGGAGCGAAGGTGACCGTCGACGGCGAAGAACTGGGGACGACACCCCTGACGGCGAAACTTGAGAAAACGGGCCTCGTGAGAGTGAAGGTAGAAAAGGAGGGGTATGTGGGGAGGGAGGTGCGGACAGTTGTGCTTCCGGGGGACGAGAGGGTCCTCTCTGTCACGCTCCCCCTCTCCGAGGTGAATCTCATCTCGGGGGCGGTGGCACGAGGTGACCTCCGGGAGACGGTGAGGATATCCCGTCTGTTTCTGAAGAGGACGGGGAGGGAGGCACTCCTCATCTCCGTCCTGAAGAGGGGCGGTGAGAAACCCCTGTTTGACCTTCTCTTCGTGACTTCCGGAAAGAGAAAAGAGTATTATTCTCATTTCAGAAACCTGTCAGGGAGTGATAGAGTAATAATGAAAAAAGACCTCCTTCCGTTTTTTTCTGATTCTCTCGTGAGGGAGGTCTTTCCCGGGACGCTCGCGTGGGAGGCAGAGTTCAGAGAGAAGGAAGAGAAGACGCTTCTCACAAGGTGGTGGTTCTGGGGACTCGTGGCCGTGGGGGCGGCGGGAGTCGTTTACGGGCTGACTCAGGGGAAAAGGGGTGACTCGGGGGGTAGCGTGACGGTCCAGTTCTAATAAAGGACCCCCGGGTTGAATGAAGAAAACCGTTGCAACCATACTCGTCGCTTTTTCTCTCTTCTCCCTTACCGCTTCTCTCGCCGGTGGAGGCGAGAAGGTCATCAAAGGGATAGATAGAACCCGCATCATCCGGTCCCACGAAAAACCGCACGACGTCATAAAGAAGGCGTGTTATGCCTGCCATCCGGGAGAGAAGTTCGATTTCTGGATGCTCATCTACGAGGGGAAAGAGCCGAAACTCACCGTTGAGGAAAAACCGAAACCTTTCGGCGTCGCGGCTAAAGGGGTGAGGCAAGGGGAAGGGATGAACTCCCACGAAAATCTGGCGTGCAATTTCTGTCACTACGACAACCCCGAGAAGGGGAAACCGCGCTTCATCGTCGACCCGGAAAACCTCTGCCGCATCTGCCACCCCCAAACGACGAACCACCACATCCCGAAAGACGAGAAGGTCTCTAAATTTGTGAGGAACTTGATTTCAAAGGGGAAACTCCCCGGGTCGGGGGGAGACTTCAACTGCTACACCTGCCACACGATTCACGATTCTCCCCTCTCGATGAGCGATGATTACAGGAAAGCTCTTGAGGCGTCGAAAATTCAGAATCCTCACGGAAACAAGGTGATGTGCGCCACCTGTCACGCCGGGAAGATAAAGAAGGGGGGAGAGGTTCGCTTCGTATCGGGAAGGAACATCGATAAACTCTGTCTTTCCTGTCACGGGAAAGAGGGGGTTCCTTCGTCCCCCCACGTCTGGGGTGTCAGGTCGACGGAGAAGACGTGGAAAATGGACTATCTGGGATTTCCCCTCCTCAGAGGGAAACTCACCTGTCAGACCTGCCACGACGAGGTGTGCTACGACGAGATCGACCCGGATAATCCCAAGTTTCTCCGGGGAGGACCGTACCGGGACATAGACGATTTCTGCTACAAGTGCCACATTAATACGAATGTGGCCTTTTCGAGCCCTCACAGGCAGATTGACCAGTTTGGTCGCATCGTGGAGGAGAGCTGCCTCTTCTGCCACACGGGAGTCCCCACGGGTGACCCGAACCACCCGGGTACCGAGCTCGTGGGAAGCGAGGTCTCCGTATGCGGGTCGTGTCACGACATTTACCCTCACCCGGGAGTGAACCACCTGATAAAACTTCCCGACGACATGTATAAGAGAAAAGTCGAATACGAGAAGCGGCACGACGTGAAAGTTCCCCTCGGAGATGGGAGAACTATTCAGTGCAGCACGTGCCACAATCCCCACGGAAAGGGAGTTATAAAGGGAGAAGCCGGCGTGGGTGCCGGGTCAAAGTGGCGGGTCGGCGACTTCAAAGAGGTGTGCGCCCCCTGCCACGGAAGATATTAGACTCAGATTAGAGAGAAGAGGAGAGGAAAATGTGGGGTCTCATCGTCAAGGGCGGATGGGTCATGTACCCTCTCATAGGGCTCTCCGTCATCGCTCTCGCCATCATAATTGAAAGATGGGTCGCGCTTCACCGCCTGAACGTGAACACGACCGACTTCGTGACGGAGATAAACGAACTCCTGGCGAAAAATGAGATGGAGGAGGCGATAGCCCGGTGTGAGAGGGAGAATAGCCCGGCAGGGCGGGTTATCATGGCGGGGCTGAAAAACTTCCGGAAATCACGGGAAGAGGTGGAGAGCGCAATCGAGACGGCGGGGGAAATCGAAATCGCGAAGCTGGAGAAGGGGCTTCTCTACCTTCTCACCATTGCGAAAATATCCCCGCTCCTCGGTTTTTTCGGAACCGTCGTCGGAATGATTCGAGCCTTTGAGGCGATAGGAAGGTTCGGGGTGGAAAACCCCCGTCTCGTCGCGCTTGGAATTTCGGAAGCGCTCATTACGACCGCAGCCGGTCTCGTCATAGCGATTCCTGTTTTCTTTGCCCATTTCTACTTCACCAACCGGATAAACAGGTTCGTCCTCTCCATGCAGGAGTCGACCCTCGCCTTCCTCGAGACCCTGGGAGAACTGGAGGAGAAGATCGCTCTCAGGGCGGCCCAGATTGACGAGATTGGAGGAGAGTACATTGAAGTTTAGGAGAGTTACGCAGAGAGACGACGAGGTCATCCCGACGGCCTCCATGGCGGACATCGTCTTCCTCCTCATCATCTTCTTCATGGTCACGTCGGTGTTTAACCTGGACAGGGGGCTGGAGATGAAACTCCCCCAGATGGAGAGGGCGGGGCAGATTTCCCGGAAAGGGATCGTCGTTTCCATAGACGCGAGAGGGAGCGTCTACGTTGATGGGAGTCCCGTGGAACTCCAGGACGTTGGCCGTCGGGTATACGAGAAGAGAGAGAAAAGTCCCGGTGCCCCGGTTATCTTCAAAAGCGACAGGGACACGAAGTACCAGAAGATCATGGATGTTCTCGATGAATTGATGAAGGCGGGGATATATGACGTGTCCCTCCCCGTCGTCGAGGAGAAGAAAGGCGAAGGAGGCGGGAAGGGGAAATGACCTCTCGTCAGGTCATACGGACGGGTGGTCTCATCGCCCTCTCTCTCCTCTTCCACCTGGTTCTGTTTTCCCTTCTCACCTTGAAGTATGAGCCTGC
>RFHC01000129.1 GCA_003696505.1 Deltaproteobacteria bacterium | reverse complement strand
TGGCTCGGCAACGTCCTCGTCCGGGAGGGGGTGGAAGCCCTCGAGGGAAGGAGCGAGGAGCTCCTCCGGACGGTGGAGGGGTTGAGGAAAAACCTCATCATCGTGACGAACGAAGTGGGGATGGGAATCGTGCCCCCCGCTTTCGAGACGAGGAGATACGCGGAGGTGCTGGGGACTCTCAACGGGGAGCTCGCCCGCCGGGCCGGGGAAGTGTATCTGGTCGTATCGGGAATACCACTGATGCTCAAAGGAGGGGAAAAATGACGCTTTTCGAGGAAACGCTCAGGACGATTTCTCCCGTTTCGAAGGAGAAGGAAGGTGAGGTGAGGGCACACCTGGATAACCTGACGAAGCCGAAGGGGAGTCTCGGGCGGCTTGAGGAATTTGCTCTCCGCTACTGCCTCATACGCGGTGAGACGATGCCGGGGGAAGTGAAAAAGAGGATTTACACGTTTGCGGGTGACCACGGCGTCACCGAGGAGGGTGTTTCGGCCTACCCGAGGGAGGTGACGCCCCAGATGGTCCTCAACATGAAGTCCGGCGGTGCGGGGATTAACGTCCTGGCCCGCCACGTGGGGGCTGAGGTGCGCGTCGTGGACGTGGGAGTGGACGCTGAGTTTGAGGAATCGGGTATTCTCCTCGTCCGGAAAGTCCGACGGGGCTCGAGAAACATGACGAAGGGCCCGGCCCTCACCGTAGAGGAGGCAGTGCGTGCCGTCGAGGTGGGCATCTCCCTCGCCCGTGAGGCGAAGGAAGAGGGTATCACCATCCTCGGGACCGGGGACATGGGGATAGGGAACACGACTCCGTCGGCTGCCCTTTTCTCGGCGCTCCTGCCCGCGTCGCCGGAGGAAGTGACGGGCAGGGGGACGGGAATCGACGACGGGACCCTTGCGAGGAAGAAAGAGGTCGTGAGAAGGGCTCTGGAGGTGAACAAAAAATCTGTCTCTGAGGGGCCACTGGAAGCTCTGGCTGCCGTGGGCGGGCTTGAAATCGCGGCAATTACCGGTCTCGTTCTCGGGGGAGCGTCTGTAAAAATTCCCGTTGTCATTGACGGCTTTATTTCCACTGCAGGCGCTCTCGTGGCGATGAGGCTCGCCCCCGAGGTGAGAGATTACCTCTTTCTCAGCCACCTCTCGGCAGAGAGGGGGCATGCTCTGTTTTGCGAGAGAGAGGGAATATCTCCCATCCTCGACTTGGGGATGCGGCTGGGTGAAGGGACGGGGGCTGCCCTCGCCATGAGCCTTATCGAGGCGGGCGTGAAGATTTACAGGGAAATGGCGACTTTCGATTCAGCGGGTGTAAGCCGGGGTGAAGATGGAGATGTCCCCGTGGCGTAGAGGACTCCTCACGGCACTCTCGACGCTGACGGCTGTTCCCGTCGGAGGGAGGGAGTTTGAGCCGGAATGGGAGAAGGCCCTTTACTGGTTCGTCCCCGTCGGTTTCGCGCTGGGCGCGGCGGTGTGCTTCCCCTCCCTCATTTTCGGCGGGGATGGGTGGGGAGGAGCTTTCGCGGGAGGCCTCCTCTCCCTCCTCCTCGAACTCCTCCTGACCGGGGGGCTCCACCTCGATGGGGCAGCGGACCTGGCGGACTCTCTCTTTTCCGGGAAAGACAGGGAGGAGATGCTCCGGATTTTGAAGGACCCGCGGCTGGGGAGCTTCGGGGCTGCTGCTCTCTTCCTCATTCTCGCCACGAAACTGGGAGGGTACCTCATTCTTACTCGAAGGGGCTCTGCCCGTTTCATCATCCCTCTTTTCGCTCTCTCGCGGGCTGCGATGGTTCAGTCGGCGGCATCGGGAAAGAGCGCCCGGAAGGGCGAGGGGACGGGTGCTCCTTTTATCCTTGCCGCTGACGGGAAAGCCTCTTTCGCGGCCTGGGCAACGGCGCTTGTCCTCTCACTTCCTCTCCTCCCACCTTCACGCTGGTACCTCCCCTTAATCGGCATTTGTGCCGCCTGGGGAATGAGCCGGTGGGCGGGTCGGAGGCTGGGAGGGGTGACGGGAGACGTTCTCGGCGCCGTGGGAGAGGGGGTTTTCTCCCTCCTCCTCGTCGTTGTCGTTTCAGGAATGCCGTGAGTCAGCGGAAGAAGCGGTTGACGATGGGCATTCGCCGGTCCTTCCCCAGAGCGCGCGGCGTGATTCTCACGCCGGGAGGAGCCTGGCGGCGCTTGTACTCGTTGCCATCGACCATGGCGATGACTCTCCTGACCGTCTGACGGTCGAAACCTCTCCGGACAATTTCCTCGATGCTGCAGTCCTCCTCGATGTATGCCGAGAGGATCGGGTCGAGAATTTCATATGGAGGAAGGGAATCCTGGTCTGTCTGACCCGGCCTGAGTTCTGCAGAGGGGGGCTTTATGAGGACCCGCTCAGGAATGACCGGCTTCCCCTTGAGGGAGTTGTAAAACCGTGCCAGACGGTAGACCATCGTCTTGTAGACGTCTTTGATGACGGCGAATCCCCCTGCCATGTCTCCGTAGAGCGTTGCGTATCCCACGCTCATTTCCGACTTGTTCCCCGTTGTGAGGACAAGGTATCCGAACTTGTTCGACAGCGCCATCAGGAGCATTCCCCGGATGCGCGCCTGGAGGTTTTCCTCCGTGACGTCTTCTTTGAGTCCCCGGAAGAGAGGCTCGAGGGCGTCTTTGAACGAATCGAAGATGTCCCAGATGGGGATGACGTGGAACTCTATCCCCAGGTTGTCCGCCAGGGTCCTCGCGTCCTCGACGCTTTCCCGGGAGGAAATGAGGGAGGGCATGGCCACGCCGACCACGTTTTTCCTCCCCACCGCCTCCGCGGCGATGCAGGCGACGAGGGAGGAGTCGATTCCCCCGGAGAGACCGATCACCACTTTCCTGAAGCCGTTTTTCCTGACGTAGTCATGAGTCCCCGTAACGAGGGCACGGAATATCTCCTCTTCCTCGCCGGGGGGAGGAGAGAGGGACGCGTCCCCTTTTGCAGCCGGCGGGGAGACCTTCTTCCGGAGGGTGATTCTCTCGGTCGCATCGGGGAAGAAAGCTTCGCTCTCCTCCCTGATTCGAGGGTCGTGGAGTCTCGTGCGAAAAACTTTCGTCGTGTCGATGGTGACGGTTCCCACGGCTTCCTGAAAGAGGGGGAGCCTGCTCACCACCTCTCCCTCCTCCGAGACGAAGCAGGACCCTCCGTCGAAGACGAGTTCGTCCTGGCCCCCCGTCATGTTGCAGAAGAGGAACCAGGCGCCCACGTCAGACGCCCTGGTTGATATCATTCTCTCCCTCTGAAGCCACTTCCGCCTGTGGTAGGGGGATGCGGAAATGTTGATGATGACTTCCGCTCCGGAGGCCGCTTCCGCCACGTGAGGCCCATCGGGGTACCAGATATCCTCGCAAATGGTTATCCCCAGGCGGGTATCTCCCCAGGTCACCACGAGGGGTCTCTCTCCCCGGGCGAAGTAGCGGTATTCATCGAAAACGGCATAGTTGGGGAGGTGGATTTTGTCGTAAGTTGCGGCTACCTTTCCGCCCGTTATCAGTGCGGCGGAGTTGTATATGAAGTCGTCCCTCCGGACAAAGCCGACGATGACGAGTTCTTCGCCTACCTCCCTGGCGATGGACCGGAGGGTTTTCTCGTTCTCCTCGCAGAAATCCGCCCTGAGGAGGAGGTCTTCGGGGGGGTATCCGGTGAGGGCGAGTT
>RFHC01000128.1 GCA_003696505.1 Deltaproteobacteria bacterium | reverse complement strand
TCCCTGTAGTCAACCTTGATTGTCAGGGAGATTCGGGAGCAGTCCTTCCTCAACTCCTCGAAGCACTTCCGGATGACGCCGAAAACTTCGTCCCACTCCCCCTCGAGAATCGTCCCCATGGCGTGAAGCTCATTCTTCACACCGGACTCCCTGATAATTTTCGTGCACCTGGCCACGTAAGGACTCAGGCTCTCCCCCTTTCCGACAGGGAAGATGGAAAACTCGGCCATCACCATTCCTCTCACCTCCTCAAAAAGCGTGAGAATACTTTTCCCTGAGAAACGTGCCGATGCGGTGGAATGCCTCTTCGATGTTTTCCCTCGAACTGGCGTAGGAAAACCGGATGTACCCCTCAGCGTTCGTGCCGAAGTCGACTCCGGGGGTCACCCCCACACCCGCCTCGTCGAGCAGCTCTACGGCGAAAGAAAACGAGTCTCCCGTAAACCTCCGGGCATCGGCCATGACGTAGAAAGCTCCCTTCGGCTCGCTCCTCACCTCAAAGCCGACCTTCCTGCAGAGTTCGAGGAGAAGCTTCCTCCTCCCGTCGAGTTCCCTCCTCATCGTTTCTACGAAATCCCCCGCCTCCTCGAGAGCCGCCACACCCCCGTACTGGACGAACTCGTTCGCAGAAATGAAGAGGTTCTGCTGGAGCGACTGGATCGTCCTCACCAGGCGCTTCGGCGCGATGAGGTACCCCAGCCTCCACCCGGTCATGGCGTAGGCCTTGGAAAAACCGTTGAGGACAATGGCGTCTTCCGTGTAGGAGAGAATCGTCCTCTCCTCACCCTCGTAAACGAGTCCGTGATAAATCTCGTCCGATATGATTGGGACGCCCAGCGACGCCAGTTCTCTCAACGTCTCTGGAGGTAGAACCGTGCCTGTGGGATTCCCGGGGGAATTGACGAGAATCGCCCTCGTCCTTCTCCCGAGTATCTTTTTCACCGAAGCCATGTCCATGTCGAAATTGTCCCTGTCGTAAACGTTCACGTATCGGGGAATACCTCCGACGAACTTGACGAAATTCGGGTAACAGGCGTAGCAGGGATTCGTGAGAATCACCTCGTCCCCGGGGGAAACGAAAGAAGCCAGCGCGAGAAGGAGACCCGGTGACGACCCGGAAGTGACCACAACCTGGTCGGGCGATACCTCAACGCCGTATTTCTCGCCGTAGTGCCGGCAGATTGCCTCTCTCAGAGGGAGTATACCGAGGGAATGTGTGTAGCCCGTCTTCCCCTCCCTGAGAGCCTTTACCGCCGCTTCCTTGACCACCTCGGGTGTATCGAAGTCGGGTTCCCCGATTTCCAGGTGGATGACCCTTTCCCCGCGCCTCTCCTTCTCGTGGGCACGCTCGAGAATCTCCATCGCGAGAAACGGGGAGATATCTTCCCGCCCCTTCACGAACCGTCCCTCCTCCTCCCTTTTTCCTTCCATTATATGAGAGATTGCACGGGACAACCATTTGAAGTAGAATTTCGTGAATCTCAGAGGGAGGTTGGTGGAATCAGGAAACATCTCCTCCCATACGCGGTTTTTCTCCTCTTCTTCGTCAGCGCAACCCCCGCTTTCTCCGGGGGCAAACTCGAATCCTCGAAAACCTGCAGGCCCTGCCACCTGGAAATCTACCTGCAGTGGTCATCCTCCCGCCACGCCTCCTCATTCACGGAACCCTTTTTCCGCCAGACATTTCTCGAACTGGCACGAAGAGGAGGTGGGGAAGAGAAGGTCTGCCTCGCCTGCCACAGCCCGGCTTACACCGTCTCCCCGGAAGAAAACCTCCCCCTTAAGGACGAAGGGGTCACCTGCGATTTCTGCCACACCCTCAACCGAATTACCGTGGAGGAGGGAATTCCCCGCTTCGAAAACACCCCCGGAATCAAAAGGGGACCCATCGAGGAGGCGGACTCTTCGTATCACAGGACGGCGTTCTCCTCTCTCCATCTCTCTTCCGAATTCTGCGGAGGGTGCCACGACTACGTCAATGCCCACGGACTCAGGGTCCTGTCCACGTACACGGAGTGGAAAGAGAGTTTCTACAGGGGAGAAGGAATTCACTGTCAGTACTGCCACCTCCCGGAACTTTACGAGGACAGGCAGTACAAGAAGCACCCCTCAAAGGAACGCCCGCCGGACCACACGATGAAAGGGGGACACTTCGAATCACAGCTCCGGAAAAGCTTAACGGGAAGGGGGGAAATCTCCTTCAGCAGGGGGGAAGCGGTCGTCAGGGTCACCCTGAGAAACGAAAGGTCCGGCCACAAAATCCCGACGGGAATCCCCACCCACCGCGTCGTCATCGACGCCGTCATTTTCAACGAGAGGGGAGTGAAAATCGGGGAAGGAGAGGCATACATCGAGAGAATCCTCGGTGACGGGAAGGGGAACCCCCTGGAAAACCCGGCAGACATCTTCCTCCGCGCCCGGGAAGTCCTCAAGGACAACAGGGTGGGCCCGAAGCAGAGCAAAACCTATACGCTGAAAATCCCGGTGAAAGGGTCTGTGGAGAAAGCCCGGGGTGTGGTCACCCTCTTCTACGAGCTTCCCTCGGCTGACCCCAACCTGAAGAGGGTGCGGGTCCGCTTCGCCGACATCTCCCTGGAGAAGCAGGTCTTCCACAGGACGGTGCTGGGGCTCTTCTTCGCCCTCCTCCTCATCGCCGTCGTCCTCCTGGCCTACGACATCGCTTTGAGAATCAAGAAGAAAGGTTGACCTTCACCCTTTCCCGAAGAACCTGTTCTCGGTCCCTTCGAGAAGCCTCCTGATGTTCCCCCGGTGCGTGTAGAAGACCATCACCGCCATGAAAAGGGAAAGTCCCACGTAGTAGGGGGAGGGGCCGAGGAATGCCATGAGGAGGGGGAAGAAGAATGCGCAGGTGAGCGACCCCACGGAGACGTATCCCGAGAGGATAACAGCAACGATGAAGAGGAGAACGAGTATGAGGGCCGTCACGGGGGAGAGGTAGAGAATTATCCCGAAAGCGGTGGCAACCCCTTTTCCACCGCGAAATTTCAGGTAGAGCGGGAAGATGTGACCCAGGAAGGCAAACGCGCCGCACAGGGCGAGGATGGGGTAGTAGCCTTCCACGAAGTACCTCCGCGCCACGAAAAGAGGGACAAACCCCTTCCCCGCATCGAGGAGGAGGGTGACGGCGCCACCCACCTTCCCGACGGCGCGCGCCACGTTCGTCGCGCCGATGTTTCCGGAGCCCACCTTCCGCGGGTCGACGCCTTTTCCAAATATTTTCGCGATGATGAGCCCAAAAGGGACGGACCCGAGGAGGTATGAGAAGAGGACGAAACCCGCCGCCTTCGCGTAGAGCTCGGGAAACATTCCCGGCACCTCACTCCCCGATGTCCTTCACCGGTTTCGCCACTCCCGACTCGAAAGCCGCCCTCTCCACAGCCCTCGCCACCTCCATGTGCATCTCCGGGTTGAGGAGGCCCGGCACGAGCTCCCCCGGCTCAGCGTACTTCGCGATGACCCGGGCGGCCGCAATCTTCATCCTGTTGTTTATCTTCCGCGCCCGGGCGTCGAGGGCTCCCCGGAAGAGCCCCGGGAAAGCGAGGGCGTTGTTGACCGCCCTCCCGTCAGCTGCGAAGGAAGCCCCCGCTTCCTTCGCCTCCTGAGGAGCAATCTCGGGAATCGGGTTGGAAAGAGCCAGGATAACCTGCCCTTTCTGTATCATCTCTTTTTTGATGAGCCCTCCTACCCCCGTCGTGCAGATGACGATATTCGCCTTTTTCATCACCTCCTCGAGAGTGGCGGGCTCTCCCCCCCGGGACCTGAATATCTCCATGGCGTTCTCGTTGATGTCCGTCCCGATGACCTTCCTCACTCCGTAGGCGAGGAGAAGCTTGGCAATGCCCATCCCCGCCGCGCCGAGACCCACCATGCCGACGACCTCGTTCTTTATCATGATTCCCACGTACCTGCTGGCGTTCATGAGGGCGGCCAGGACGACGACGGCCGTGCCGTGCTGGTCGTCGTGGAGGACGGG
>RFHC01000127.1 GCA_003696505.1 Deltaproteobacteria bacterium | reverse complement strand
GACGCCCTCGTGGGAAGGGTCATCGACCCCCTGGGGAATCCCATCGACGGAAAGGGTCCCATCGAGGCGAAGGAATTCCGGCGCGTTGAACTTAAAGCCCCCGGTATCGTCAAGCGCCAGCCCGTTAAAGAGCCTCTCCAGACAGGTATCAAGGCAATCGACTCGATGATTCCCATCGGAAGAGGGCAGCGTGAGCTCATCATCGGCGACCGTCAGACGGGTAAGACCGCCCTCGCCATAGACACCATCATCAACCAGAAAGGTCAGGACGTCATCTGCATCTACGTGGCCATCGGACAGAAAAGGTCCACCGTCGCACAGGTGGTGGAGAAGCTGAAGCAGTTCGGCGCCATGGACTACACCATCGTCGTCGCGGCCACGGCGAGCGAACCTGCCACGCTCCAGTACATCGCGCCCTACGCCGGGTGCACCATGGGCGAGTATTACCGCGATTCCGGGCGTCACGCCCTCGCCATATACGACGACCTGTCCAAGCATGCCGTGGCTTACAGGCAGCTTTCGCTCCTTTTGAGGCGTCCTCCCGGCCGTGAGGCTTATCCGGGTGACGTCTTCTACCTCCACTCCCGTCTCCTCGAGCGGGCAGCCAAGATGAGCGACGAGGAGGGCGGCGGGTCTCTCACGGCTCTCCCCATCATCGAGACCCAGGCGGGAGACGTTTCCGCTTACATTCCCACGAACGTCATCTCCATCACGGACGGTCAGATATACCTCGAGACGGACCTCTTCTACGCCGGTATCCGCCCCGCCGTCAACGTGGGTCTCTCTGTCTCCCGGGTCGGCGGGAACGCTCAGATAAAGGCGATGAAGCAGGTTGCGGGACGGCTCAGACTTGAGCTCGCCCAGTACCGGGAGCTGGCGGCCTTCGCCCAGTTCGGTTCCGACCTGGACCGGGCGACCCAGATGCAGCTCGCCCGGGGCGCGAGGCTCACGGAAATCCTCAAGCAGGCCCAGTATTCCCCCCTCCCGGTGGAAAAACAGATTCTCATCATCTTCGCGGGGACGAACGGTTTCGTCGACGATTACGACGTGGGTGTTCTGAAGAAGTACGAGGAAGAGCTCTACCGGTTCATCGAGGACAAGCACCCGGAGATATTCCAGGAACTGAGGGAGAAGAAGGAGATTTCCGACGAGCTGAGAGAGAAGATGGTGGCCGCCCTTGAGGAGTTCAAGGGCATATTCCAGCCGTAAGAGAAGAGAGGGAAAATGTCGTCACTCAGGGCGATACGAAAGCGGATTCAGTCCGTCAAGAACACCCAGCAGATAACGAAGGCCATGAAGATGGTCTCGGCCGCGAAGTTGAGGCGTGCCCAGGAGGCCATCGTTGCCGCCCGCCCCTATGCTTTCAAGATGAAAGAGGTGGTCATGGACCTGGCTTACCGGGTGGACCCTTCCGTCCATCCCCTCCTCACTCCCAGAGAGGTGAGGAAGCAGGGGATTCTTATCATCACCTCTGACCGGGGGCTCTGCGGCTCGTTTAACAGCAACCTCATCAGGGCGCTCCGTCTCTATCTGGAGAGCGAGGCACAAAATTACGAGGGAGTTTTTCTCTACGCTGCCGGCAGGAAGGCGAGAGACTTCTTCCGGCGGAGGAAGTACCCCATAAAGAGGGAATATATCAACGTGCTCGCCCACGTTATTTACGAGGTGGCGGAGGAGCTGGCAAACGATCTGGTCACTGACTTTCTCGAGGGCGAGGTTGACGAGGTTCTCGTCTACTTCAACGAGTTTCGTTCCCCCCTCATTCAGAGGGTGACGGTGGAGAAGCTGCTCCCCATCGAGGTGGAGAGGCCTGAGGGGGAATTCCCCGTCGAGTTCATCTACGAGCCGGGGAAGGACCAGATTCTCGAGACCCTCCTCCCCCGCTACGTGGCGACGCAGATGTACCGCTACCTCCTCGAGTCCGTGGCAGGCGAGCACGGCGCCCGGATGACGGCGATGGACAACGCCACGAACAACGCAACGGAGATGATTGACAAGCTCACCCTTCAGATGAACCGGGCGCGCCAGGCTTCGATTACGAAGGAGCTCATGGAGATTATCAGCGGTAAAGAAGCCATCGAGCAGAAGAAATAAGAACCCGACTATACATTCAGGAGGACGAAGAGACATGAACAAAGGAGTAGTCGTCCAGGTCATCGGACCCGTCGTCGACGTGGCTTTCGAGCCGGGGAAGCTCCCCGCACTCTATAACGCTGTGAAGGTGACGAACCCGAGCATCAGCGACCAGGAGTGGAACTTGACCCTCGAGGTGGCGCAGCACCTGGGGAACAACATCTGCCGCTGCATCGCCATGGACTCCACGGACGGTCTCGTCAGGGGCCAGGAGGCTCTCGACACGGGAGGCCCCATCACCGTGCCCGTCGGCCCCGAGACGCTCGGGCGCATCATGAACGTCGTCGGCGAGCCCGTGGACGAGGCCGGGGAGATCGTCTCCAAAAAGAGATACCCCATTCACCGTCCTGCGCCTTCCTTCGAGGAGCAGTCCACCTCCATCGAGATACTCGAAACGGGAATCAAGGTTATTGACCTCCTGGAGCCCTATCCGAAAGGGGGCAAGATCGGGCTCTTCGGCGGCGCAGGAGTGGGGAAGACCGTTATCATCATGGAGCTGATTCACAACATCGCCATCGAGCACGGCGGTTACTCCGTCTTCGGCGGCGTCGGCGAGAGGACCCGTGAGGGGAACGACCTCTGGCTCGAGATGAAGGAGTCGGGCGTTCTCTCCAAGGCGGTTCTCGTCTACGGACAGATGAACGAGCCTCCCGGCGCGAGAGCCCGCGTCGGCCTGACGGCTCTCACGGCAGCAGAGTATTTCCGGGACGAGGAGGGGCAGGACGTTCTCCTCTTCATCGATAACATCTTCCGTTTCACGCAGGCAGGCTCAGAGGTGTCGGCGCTCCTCGGACGGATTCCTTCGGCCGTCGGTTACCAGCCCACCCTTGCCACGGACCTGGGCGAACTCCAGGAGAGAATCACCTCGACGAAGAGAGGGTCCATCACCTCGGTCCAGGCGATTTACGTTCCCGCTGACGACCTGACGGACCCGGCCCCTGCAACGACATTCTCCCACCTGGATGCCACCACCGTTCTCTCGCGGCAGATTGCGGAGCTTGGCATCTACCCGGCCGTCGACCCTCTCGATTCCACGTCGCGGATTCTCGACCCGGCCGTCATCGGTGAGGAGCACTACCAGGTTGCGCGGGCGGTTCAGCAGATTCTCCAGAGGTACAAGGACCTTCAGGACATCATCGCCATCCTCGGAATGGACGAACTCTCCGAGGAAGACAAGCTTATCGTCGCCCGTGCCCGGAAGATACAGCGCTTCCTCTCCCAGCCCTTCCACGTGGCGGAACAGTTTACCGGCACTCCCGGTAAGTACGTGAAGCTCGAGGACACCATCAAGGGCTTTAAGGAAATCGTGGAAGGAAAGCACGACGACCTTCCCGAACAGGCCTTCTACATGGTGGGAACCATAGAGGAGGCGGTGGAGAAAGGGAAGAAACTGCTGGCGGAAGCGTGAGGGACTGATGGCTGAGAAGATAAAGCTCGAAATCGTCACGCCTCAGAGGCACCTCCTCACAGAGGAGGTGGATGAGGTCATCGCTCCCGGTTTCGAGGGAGAGTTCGGCGTCCTGCCCGACCACACTCCCTTTCTCACCCTCCTGGAAATCGGGGTCGTTCGCTTCAGGCAGGGCGAGAGAGAGAGGAAGGTGGCCGTCACCGGCGGATTCGCTGAGGTCCTCGACAACAGAGTCGTTATCCTCGCCCGGACGGCAGAGTTGCAGGACGAGATTGACGTAGAG
The DNA here is from genome assembly GCA_003696505.1 of Deltaproteobacteria bacterium. Lineage (GTDB taxonomy): Bacteria > Desulfobacterota > Deferrimicrobia > J040 > J040 > J040. Next base: position 10,776 of record RFHC01000127.1, on the reverse strand, counting down.
AGGGCGAAAAAGGCTCTCGAGCGAGCGGAGGCGAAGCTCAAAGAGCTCTCCATGGACGACGAGCAGTACGCGCGCTTCGAGGCGAAACTGAGGAGGGCCATCGCGCGGCTTTCCGCTGCCGATTGAGGGAAAAGGGAAAAGAGACAGGAGTGACGAGGGGAACCCGGCAGGGTTCCCCTTTTTAATTTTTCCGCTTTGCCTTTATCTTGGGGGAGTTTCCCTCCATTTCCACACGAAACTCGACCTTCCTGCAGGAGGATTTGTCCTGAATCTCGAGGGCTTTCTTCACGAGCATCTCCCGGAAGGAGGTGAAGTCGATGTTATCGACAGGGAGGTTGGCCTCTTTCCTCGCGTTCAGGTAATCCAGGAAAGTCTGATTCAGGTTTTCCTCGTCCACGGGGGCGTGGCTAGAGAAACTGACCCGCCCTTTCGTGTCCCTGACGAGGCGTCCCTCTTCGATGGCCGTCGTAATTCGGTTCCACATATTCTGGTAACTGTAAAACCTGGCCTGAAGGGTGTTGAAACGGAACTGGTCCGCCGTGTTGGGAATCGACCTCTGGCCCATCTTTCTGAGGAGAAACTCCAGTTCTCTCCGTTCGTTGAGGGGTTCGGCGCGGAGAATCCCCTGGAAGAAGAGGTCGTACTTCTTCTTCAACTCCTCGATTTTTCTCTCTATTCTGTCCAGTGCCTGTTTGACACCCATTTCTCCTTTTCCTTATCGGCGAAAGTTTGTATTATTAAACTTTAACTTAAATGACGATAGCACAACTTTTCCCCATTGAGAAGGAGGAGCTCGATTTATGAAGAAAACTCAAGCAGTTATTCTCGCTGCGGGACTCGGGAAAAGGATGAAGTCTTCCCTTCCGAAGGTCATTCACACCGTCCTGGGAAAGCCCCTCATTCGATTCGTCGTCGATTCTGTCCTCCAGGCAGGTGTGGAGAAGGTGACCGTCGTCGTCGGTCACGGGGGAGAGAAGGTGAGGGAGGCGCTTGAGGGGTATCCCGTGGTCTTTGCCGTCCAGGAGGAGCAACTCGGGACGGGGCACGCCGTGGCATCTGCCCTCGATACCCTCCACCTGTCCTCTCCGGAGACCATCGTCCTGTGCGGTGACGCTCCCCTCATCAGTCCGGTGACGCTGAGAAAGATGGTGCGCAGACACAGGAAAGAGAAAGCCGTGGTGACTCTCCTGACAGCCTATCTTGAGGACCCTTCCGGTTACGGACGGGTCGTGAGGAGCCCCTCCGGAGAGGTGGCGAAAATCGTCGAGGAGAAGGACGCCTCGCCGGAAGAGAGAGAGGTGAACGAGGTCAATTCGGGGACCTATGTTTTCGACACGGCGTACCTCATGGAAGGGGTGAAAACTCTCTCCCGGGACAACGCTCAGGGGGAGTATTACCTGACGGACCTGGTCTACAGGGCGTTCTCGGAGGAGAAGAGAGTCGTGGCACTGGTGTCAGATGACCCGGACGAGATACTCGGCGTGAATTCGAGACAGGACCTGGCGCAGGTTGCGGGAATCGTCGCCCTCAGGAAGGCGGAGGAGTTGATGGAGAAGGGGGTGACCCTGGAAGACCCGTACGGGACGTATGTCGCCCCCGACGTAAAGGTAGGTCCGGACACGGTCATTGAGCCGGGAGTCGTGATAAAGGGGAAGACCCGGATCGGGAAGGGCGTTTTTATCGGTGCCGGCTGTTACATCGAGGATTCCCGAATCGGAGACGGTGCCACCCTCAGGCCCTATTCCGTCGTCACGGAATCTGTCGTCGGAAGGGGTGTCCGCGTCGGGCCCTTCGCCCACCTCCGCCCCGGGACGGAACTGAAAGAGGGCGTCCACATCGGGAACTTCGTCGAGGTGAAGAACTCCCGCGTCGGTGAAGGTTCCAAGGCAAATCACCTGACGTACATCGGAGACGCCACCGTGGGGAAAAAGGTGAACGTCGGCGCCGGGACGATAACCTGCAACTACGACGGGCTGAAGAAGCACAGGACCGTCATCGGAGACGGCGCCTTTATCGGAAGCAACACCGAACTCGTTGCGCCCGTCAGCGTCGGGAAAGGTGCCCTCGTCGGCGCCGGGACGACGGTAACGGAGGACGTTCCCCCCTTCTCGCTCGCTCTATCCCGCGTGCGGCAGAAAAACATCAAGAGCTGGGTGAGGGAGAAGATGCCCGACCTTCTGAGGAAGAGCGGCCTTTTGAAGGACGACGAGGGGAGGAAGTGAGGGATGTGCGGCATCATCGGCTACACCGGCGGGGCTGACTGCGTCCCCATCCTCATCGACGGGCTTCGCCGCCTCGAATATCGGGGCTACGACTCGGCGGGAATCGCCTTCCTCGACGGAGGCGGCGTCCTCCAGGTGAGGAAGAAGGAAGGGAAAATCATTTCCCTGGAGAAGGAGGTCTTCAAGGAGGACCTCTCCGGACGGTGCGGAATCGGCCACACCCGCTGGGCCACCCACGGTCCGCCTTCAGACAGGAATGCTCACCCCCACCGGGCCGGCCGGGTTGCGGTCGTCCACAACGGCATCATCGAAAATTACCTGTCTCTCAAGGAGGAACTGGAGTCGGAAGGGGCTGAGTTTCTCTCCGAAACGGACACGGAGATAATCGCGCAGAGCATCCACCGTTTCATGGAACGAGGGCGGTCCTTTGAGGACGCGGTCCGGGAAACTCTAAAGGTGCTGAAGGGCTCCTTCGCCTTTGCCGCCCTTTGCGAGGAGGAACCGGGGAAGATTGTCGGAGTCCGTCTCAACTGCCCCCTCGTCGTCGGTATCGGGCAGGGGGAGATGTTCCTCTCCTCGGACATTCCTCCCCTCCTCCCCTACACCCGAAGCGTCGTCTTCCTCGACGACGGCGAGATGGTGGTGGTGACGCCCGATGGGTGGGAAGTGACGGATTTCCAGGGGAATCGTCGGGAAAAGGAGGTTCACCAGGTCGACTGGACAGCCTCGATGGCCGAGAAGGAGGGGTACAAGCACTTCATGCAGAAGGAGATATTCGAACAACCGCGGGCCATCCTGGACACGGTGACGGGACGCGTCGACCCGGAGGAGGGAATCATCCGTGTGGTGGAAATTCCCCTGTCCGAGGAGGAACTCCGCTCGGTGGAGAAGGTCTTCATCGTGGCCTGCGGGACCTCCTGGCACGCGGGCCTGGTGGGAAAGTTCCTCATCGAGGAGCTGGCGAGGCTGCCCGTGGAGGTCGACCTGGGGTCGGAATTTCGCTACCGGGACCCCATCGTCGACGAGAAGACCCTCTGCATCCCCATCTCCCAGTCAGGGGAAACGGCGGATACCCTTGCCGCCCTCCGGGAGGCGAGGAGCAAGGGGGCGAAAGCGGTCTCCATCTGCAACGTCGTGGGGTCCACAATCGCCCGTGAATCGGACGGGGTTTTCTACACTCACGCGGGGCCGGAAATCGGGGTGGCCTCGACGAAGGCGTTCACCACCCAGCTCGTCTCCCTCTACATCCTCGCCCTCCACTTCGCCTCCGTGAGAGGTTTGCTGGGGAAAGACGAGCTCAAGGGACACCTCGCCGAGATTCTGAGGCTCCCCCTCCTCGTGGAGAGGGTGCTGGAGAAGGACGAGGAGATTGCGAGCCTGGCGCTCAAGTACCGCGATTCACGGGATTTCCTCTACCTGGGGAGGGGGATAAACTACCCCATCGCCCTCGAGGGGGCCTTGAAGCTGAAGGAGATATCCTACATCCACGCAGAGGGCTACCCGGCGGGGGAGATGAAGCACGGGCCCATCGCCCTCATCGACGAGAAGATGCCCGTCGTCGTCCTCGCCCCTTCAGACTCCACGTACGAAAAGGTTTTCGCAAACATCGAGGAGGTGCTCGCGCGGAAGGGCAGGGTTATCGCCGTGGCCACAGAAGGGAACGAGGAGATAAGGGGGAAGGCCGAGGACGTCATCTACATCCCCTCTTCCTCCCGGTACGTGCAGCCGGTTCTCGAGGCGGTCCCTCTCCAGCTGTTCGCCTATCACGTGGCCGTGCTTCGGGGGACCGACGTGGATCAGCCGAGAAACCTGGCCAAGAGCGTCACCGTCGAGTAGGGGAATTGCTGGTAAAATGCAGGGGGAGAGGAGAAACCTTCTCCCCTCTCAGTGAATCAAAGGAGTAAATCATGTCCGAAAACGTCGTCGTTGACGATGAGAGGATTATAGAGGGCCTGTCAGAAGGGCAGGAATGGGCCGTCGAGGCCCTGGTGGACAAATACTACGGGAGAATATACAACCTGGCCATGTCTATCCTCCGGAACGAGAGCGACGCAGAGGAAATCACCCAGGACGTCTTCATGACAGTCTACGAAAAAATCGGTTCCTTCAAGGGAGACTCAGCTCTCTATTCGTGGATGTACCGCATCTGCGTCAACGCCTGCCTCATGAGGCTGCGGAGCAGGAAGAGGACCGATGCCGTCTCCATCGAGGAGTTCATGCCCGTCTTCACTGAGGAGGGAAAGCACGCGAGCCAGGTGCAGGACTGGTCCCCCGAGGTGGAGAGGCGGGTTCTCAACAAGGAGCTGGGGGAGGTCCTTCGGAAGTTCATCGGAGAGCTACCCGACAAGTACCGGGTCGTCCTCGTCCTGAGCGACGTGGAGGGTCTCTCCAACGAGGAGACGGCGCACATCCTGGGGCTTTCTATCCCCGCAGTCAAGTCACGCCTCCACCGGGCGCGCCTCTACCTTCGGGGGCGTCTGGAAAAATATCTGACAGAGGGGAAACTCGACTCATGAACTGCCGTGAACTGATTAACCTCCTTGCCGACTACCTGGACGGCTCCATGGACCCTGAACTGAGAGAGGAACTGGAGCGCCACATCAGCATGTGCGAGCCCTGCATGAATTTCCTCCGGACTTACGACCGGACGCGCATCATCACGAGGCAGGTGAGAATCGAGGAGATTCCCGAGGAGTTTCGCTCCCGCCTCAAGAGTTTCCTCCTGAAAAAGATCAGGGAGGGCAGGGGAGCGGTGGACCGGTACACCTCCCCTCAGAAGGGCGAAGGGGAAGAGTAACCCCTCTTACTCGATCACTTCCAGCGCTTTACCTTCTTCCACGTACCAGAGGTACCCCCTGACGGGTGCCCCGAGGGCATTCCGGATGACCCGGCAGTAACGCTTCACCTGGAGCTCGTGCTCCTGGCGGACGTCGGGGGGAGGGACCTGTCCCGTTTTATAATCGACGACGACAAATCCGTCTCCCTCCTCGATGACGACGTCGGCCGCATCTCGAAAGGTGTGGTCCGTCCCTTTCCAGATGAGGGGCACCTCCCTTCCGAGGAGCGGTTTCCCGAGGAAGCGTTTCCGGAAAGGGTCTTCCTTCACTCTCTCTATGAGCTTCTCCACCCGCTCCTTCTCCCGGGGGAGGAAGAGGGTGGAGACGAGGGGGTAAGCCCTTTCCGGGAAGTCGGGGTCGAAAGGGGGCAAGAGTTCAAAGAGCTGATGGACCCGCTTCCCGAAGGAAAGACTCCTGGCGTCGGCGATGACGTCGCTGGCTTTTCTCTCGAGAAGGGGTGGAGCAGGCTCATCCTCACTAACGGAGATTTCGAGACGGGGAGGAGAGGGAGTTTCCCTCCTCTTCTCCCTGTCCGGGAGAGACTCCACGTGGTAGAGCGTGTACCCCTCCCCGCGTCTGATTTTCCCGGGGATGGGAAATCTCTCGAGGGTGTCGCTTTCTCCTTCCCCATCCCCGGTTATCTGCAGGAGGAGCTCCACCTCACGGGGATGGTCTGATTCTCCCCCCGACCCTCCGGGGAACGGGACGACCACCAGGCAGTCGCGCGCCCTGGTCATTGCGACGTAGGAGAGGCGCAGCCTCTCGTGGTCGTCTTTTATTTTCTCCAGGTGGAAGAAGGGAATTTCCCTCCCGCACGATTCATCCCCGACGAGGGTCAGAGCTCCCGGGGTTACGACGGAGTTCGTCACGAGGGCAGAGATGTTCCTGACCCTGTCGATGAGGACGGGTCCGGGGGGATGCTCCTTTTCTCCCTGGGAAAGGTAGACGACGACGGGAAACTCGAGCCCCTTTGCCCTGTGGATGCTGAAAATCCTCACCGCATCTTCCCCTTCGTCGGAAAGGGGAAACTCGCCCTCCTCTGAGCCGGAGAAAACCTGCCTTTTCATCGCGGAGAGAAACTGGCGGGTCGTTCCCCTCGTCCTTTCCCAGAACGCCCGTCCCATTGCGATGAACTTCTCCAGCATGAGGAGAGTTCTTTCCGGCTCGGGAAGCGTTGCGGCCGTTATCCGGGCTCCCGTGTCCCGGAATATTGTCTCCAGGAGGTGGTGGAGGGGAACGGTATCCTTCAAGGCGCGCCACTTGTCGAGCAAAGAGAGAGCGCGGGCAAGCTCACCCCCGGGCTCCTCTCCTCTCACGAAGAGAGGGAGAAGGTCGGTGTCGGTGAATCCGAAGAAGAAGGACTTGAGCGCACCGTAGAGGGGGGCCCGCGCTTCCGGGTCCACCAGGGCTTCCAGGAGGTGTATCAGGTCTTGGACCTCCTGCCTCTGAAAGAAACCCTTCGAGGCGGTGAAGATGACGGGGACTCCCTCCTCTTCCAGCGAATTCTTGAGGGGTTCTACCACCTTCCCCCCGTAATCGCCCCTGTAGAGGACGGCAATGTCCCCGGGCGTCATCTTCCTCAGAACGCCTCCCTCGGAAACGGGAAGCTCCGAGTCGATGAGGGCGCGGATGAAGGAGGCCACTTCTCTTATCGTGTCGTCCCGGGGAGCGAAGAGGATAACGGGGGGGAGGGGGGATTCCTCTTCCCCCCTCCGGGCCGCCTCCAGGGGCGGTCCGTAGGGGAAGGCGTAGTCCGTCCTCGCCGAGAAGACCCGGGGGAAGAAATCGTTGATGAAGGAGAGGAGCCCCGGCCGGGAGCGGTAGTTGGTGGGGAGGTGTGCTTCGAATCCCCCCTCTTCCACGATTTTCCTGTGGATGGCGTGGTAAAGCTGGGGGTCTGCTCTCCGGAAACGGTATATCGACTGTTTCGGGTCGCCCACGATGAAGAGGGTCCCTCCCCGGAATCGGCCCTCGTCCCCCTCGCAGATGAGGGAGAGGATGTAGACCTGAATCGGGTCGGTGTCCTGAAACTCGTCGACGAATATGTGCCGGATGCGGTTTTTCACCTCTTCCCTGACGGGGACCCTCTCCTCCAGCAGCCTCCAGGCTTTAATGAGGAGGTCGAGGAAGTCGACCTTTCCCCCCTTCTTCTCCTCGTAGATTCGTTCCAGCTTCCTCGCCCGCGCAAGGAGGAAGTCTCCGAAGGTCTTCCCCCTCGAGACCGACGCGAGAAGCGTCCTGAAGGATAGGAGAGAGTCCCGAATCTTCGCGAAGGAGCAGGAAATTTCTTCCTCTCTCACCTCCCATCTCTTAAGGGTGGGGAGAACGACCTCTTCCCCGGTGAGGGGATACCTTTTCCTGCTCCGGACCCTGTTCCCGTTGATTTTCCTGATGCGCAGCGCAAGTTCGTCCAGGAGGGGAGGCGGGGGAATTTCGCCCTTCTCCAGGAATTCCTCCCACCGATTCAGAATCTCCTCGGTGCTCCGGAAAGCTTCCTCCAGGTCAGGGTCGGGAGGGTCAGAGGAAGAAATGAATTCCTTCAGGAGGCGGAGGGGAGGGAGGACGAAGCGCTCAATAAATGCCCGTTCCTGGTTGGGGGAGGAGGAGCTCATCTCCGGGAGGAGGAAGGCGTCCCTCTGGTCGAGTACGATCGTGGACATGAGCTTTTTCAAAATGTTCATTCCCTCCTCGAGTCCCCCGGAGGATTCGAAAAAAGCGGCCCATTCGTCGTCGAGCGTCTCTTTCCCGAACTCTTCCTCGAGAAACTCGTGGAACGCCTCCTGGAAGGCCAGGTTCTTCTCTTCCCCGTCGAGAACTTCGAAGAGGGGGTCCACGCCGGCGTCGAGGGAGTATTCCCTCAGGAGAGAGAGGCAGAATGAGTGAATCGTGTTTATGGATAGTCGGGGGATGAAACGGACCATCTCTGCCAGGCGCTTCCCCGTCTTTTCCTTTTCCTCCGTCAGGAGATTCGAGAGAAGGGGGGTGACAGGGTGGGGGATTTTCCCCTCCAGCGTCTCCCCGTCGAGGGAATCGAGCGATGCGAGGGCGAAGAGGGAGTGCCAGAGGGAGGTGACCCTCTCCCTCATTTCCGCTGCCGCCTTCTCCGTGAACGTGATGAGGAGAACCTCCTCCGGCTCCAGGTCCTCTTCCAGGAGGAAAAGGAGGGTGACCGTGTGCACGAGGCTCGTCGTCTTCCCCGTCCCGGCACCGGCCAGGAGGGAGACGTTCCTTCCCGAGGTCAGCGCGAGGGGGAGCTGGTCCAGCAATGTCAGAGCCTTGTTCGGTGAATCCTGTGCCACGGAAGTTCCTCCGAGAGCTTCTCGAGTACAAGGGAATAAGAATCCTTCGCCTCGTCACCTCCCGGAAAGCGGGGATAAACGCGGCAGAGGCCTCTGTAATCGCACCATTCGCAGTAGCGTGCTTTCCTCCCGTCCTGGCGGAAGAGGGTATCCGGGAGGGGAGGGAAAGCGCCCGATGAAATCGACTCCAGGAGAAGGGCGAGGGATTTTTTCCACGCCTCGAAGAGCGCCTCTCCCGGAGTCACGTCAAGAGTCTGGAGCGGATTGTCTCTCGTCTTCAGGTAAACGTATCCTGCCTCGATCCGTTGCGCTTCTTTACTTCCCAGGAGTGTTGAGACGGCGTATCCGTAGAGAGGAAGCTGGTTCGCCGACGCCGATGCGGCCGATTCTTCCGGTTTTTTCATGAAGGTGGAGGAATACTTGTAGTCGACGATTCTCACCGCCCCTTCCTTCTCGTCCACCCGGTCAACTTTCCCCGAAAGGGGGATCTCTCTTCCCCCGACCTCTATTTTCACCGGCCTTCCCCACCTTTCCCCGAAGGAGAACTCAAAAGCCCGGGGAGCCCAGTCTCCCTCTTCGGAGAGGACGGCCAGCGTCCTCTCGATGGCATCGGAGAGTTCTCTCAGGGCAGGCTCGAGGAGACCCGGGAAGCCGAGAGGGATCTCTCCCTTCAGGTCGTCGAGTGCCTTCCTCAAGGATTCTTCGGGAGTCATGGCCCGACCTTCCTTCTCAGCCCGGGAGAGGATGTGGAGGGCGCGGTGAGCGATGATTCCCAGTTCCCGCCGGGAGAGGGAGGTCACCTCTTCCGGTTCGGGGAGAGGCGTGACGTCCGCCAGGTAACGGAGGAAAGTGCGGTAGGGGCACTTCGAGGCGTTGTCGAGAAAGGTGTAGTTGATTTCCCTCCCCTCGGTAATGTTCCTCCCGATTTCGTCGGGGGAGGGGAAGAGGTCTCTGCCTTCCGCCCAGGAGAGGAGGGTTCGCCTGGTTCTTTCCACCGTTTCTGCCACCATCCCCGGAAGGGTGAGGCGCACCGGGGAGGCCCCCCTTTTCAGGCAGGCCAGGAGAATTTGCACATCCCGGTAGGGGCGGCCCGGGAAAAGTTCCTCCTCTCTCGGGAAGCGGGGGAGGAAGAGAAATCTCTCTCCCACCGATTCCCTCCCTATTCCCCGGGTGTAGACCTGGAGACCGAAGTGCAGGGAGAGGTATTCGAGGAGAAAGGGGGAAGGGCTCTTCCTCTTTCCCTCCCTGTCTGAACGGAGGAAGGAAACACCACCGATCCGGTTTTCAGACACCAGGAAGGAGAAGAGGAACTTTTCTGCCTCGTTCTCCTCTTTCTTCGTGAGGAAGGCCCTGCCGGCGCCCATTTTCCCCAGGTGCTCCCGGAGAACGGACTTTTCCCTCTCGCTGAGGAGTGGGACCTTGACCGGACGGGAGGGCCAGGCGTCAGACGAGAGAGAGAGGAAGAAGGTCTCCTGGAAGGAAATCCCTCTCAGGGATGGGGCATCACCTATGACGATGCCCTTCCTCTCACGGAGTGCGCCTGCACGGTGAGTGGGAAGGCTCTCGTCGGAAAAAATCGTTTCCAGCAGGTCGGGCACGCGGGATGTTTCGGGGAAGGGGATACCCACGTGGTCGCATTTTCTCAATCGCTCGATGATTTCTGCGACCCGTTCGAGAACCTTCTCTTCCTTCCCCAGACCCTCATCGCTCCCTCGAATGAGGATGAAGCGAGAGAGAAAAGACTCCAGGAGCGAGGCAAGTTCGGAGAAGGAAGATATTTTCGGAACGGGAGAAGTGACTTCTTTCAGGCTCTTCACCGCGTTGAGGAGGGAGCGTGCCCCTTCGCTCATCGTCCGGGTTCCCTCGTCCTCCTCTTCTTCTGTTTCTGACACCCTTACATCCATCAGGGGAGTAAGCCGGGTTTCCCAGTCGTCGCCCCCGGTGATTGCGAGGCGTCGGGTAAGGGATTCCCAGAGGGAAAAACCCGTCGTTTCCGTTCCGAGGGCTGACAGGTCAAAGAAGGGGGATGAGAGCACGTCAAGGACGAGTTGCCTGGGGTAGTTCTCGATGGGGCAGGAAAGGAGGAGGAGGAGCGTCCTCACGGCGGGCGAATCGACAAGAGGCTTTCCCCGGATAACCTCCCCCTTGAGGCCGTATTCTTCGAGGAGCCTTTGCGCTTCCAGGGCCAGTTCTTCCGGGATGGTCCGATAAACGATTCCGGTGAAAGATTTTTCCTTCTTCCCGCGCAGGAGTCGGAGGACGGCCCGGAGTTCGGATTCCTCGTCAGGGGCAGAAAGGACGAGGGAGGGTGCGTGTTCGAGGCCGCTCTCCGCGGATTTTTCTTCCGGGGAGAGGGCGATGATGTTCCCCGCGCAGAGGTTGAGGAGTCGGAGGAAAATGGGGCGACAGTAGGAGAGG
>RFHC01000126.1 GCA_003696505.1 Deltaproteobacteria bacterium | reverse complement strand
TTCTCGTAGAGGAAGACCGGATTTAAATCCACCTCGAGAATTCCCGGATTCTCCTCGACGAGGCGCGAAACCTTGAGGCAGAGGGCGACGAGAGAATCCAGGTCGAGGGGTTTTCTCCCCCTCGCGCCCTCGAAGACTCTTCTCCCCTTCAACTCCCGAACCATCGTCCTCACGTCATCCTCTTTCACCGGCAGGAGGCGAAAGGTGACGTCGCGGAGAACTTCCACGAAGACACCTCCCAGGCCGAGCATGAGGGCGTGGCCAAACTGTTCGTCCTTCGTCACGCCCACGATAATCTCCGTCCCCTGCGCAGCCTGAGACATGACGAGCACCCCGTCCGTGTCGTGGCCTCTCTCCCTGCAGGCGGCCTCTATCTTCTCGAAAGCCGTCTTCGCCGACTCCTCGCTGTCTATCCCGATAATAACCCCTCCCGCGTCGCTCTTGTGGACGATGCTCGGCGAGTTCACCTTCATCACCACGGGGAAGCCGAGCCTCTTCGCGAACAGGGCCGCCTCTTCAGGAGAAGAAGCCTTCAGGTAGTCGGGGACGGGTATCTCGTACCTCTCCATGAGGGCGAGGGATTCAATGGGAGAGAGGAGTTTCCCCGAGACTGGGCTCTCCTCCTTCACCTCCATCTCCTCCTCCCCGACAGTCAGATAGAGCGACGCCGCCGTGATGGCTCTCTCGGGCGTTGGGAAGACGGCAATCTTCTTCTCTCCCATCCTCTCCCTCTCCTCCCTCTCAACCTCCGCTCCCCCCAGGTACGTGACGAGATGAGGTTTATCCGGAGAGACCACCTCACAGGCTCCGGGTATCGGGTCCCCGAAAATCGTCATGACCATGTCGTAATCACTCTCTGCCACTTCCAGGACTTTCGCGTATCTCTCCGCATCGGTATCTCCCGTCAGGTCGAGCGGGTTAGCCACGATGCAGTGAGAGGGGAGAACCTCCCTGAGCTTTTCGGCCGTCTCATCACGCAGAGGCTCCACGGAAAAACCCATCTCCTCTGCCATGTCCGTCGCAATGATTGCAGAGCCTCCCGAGCTCGTGACGATGAGTATCCGCCTTCCCTTCGGACGGGGGAGATAGGCGAGGGCCTTCGAGAAGTCGTAGAGCTCCTCCAGGTTACCTGCCCGATGCACTCCGTACTTCTTGAAAAGAGCCGTGAATATCTCGTCTCTCCCCGCGAGGGACTTGGTGTGGGACTCTGCGGCTTTCCTCCCCCTCTCCGTCCTCCCCGCTTTGTAGATAACGAGTGGTTTCGTGCACTTTTCGAGTGCCCGCACGAATTCTGCCGGCCGCTTGACTCCCTCTATATAGAGGGTGATCACCTTCGTGTGGGGGTCGTCCGAAAAGTAGTCGATGAGGTCTGACTCGTCCACGTCCGCCCTGTTTCCCATGCTCACGAAGGCGGAAAACCCTATTTTCTCCTGAGATGCCCAGTCGATGAGGGCTGCGCCCACCGTCCCGCTCTGCGAGACGAAGGCGATGTCTCCCCGAAGGCGAATGAGGGGCCACGATGCGCAGAGGTTGTGATACGGGTAGTTCACTCCCTGGCAGTTCGGGCCGATTACCCTTATCCCTCTCTCCCGCGCAACGGAAAGGAGTTTTTTCTGAAGTTCCTCCCCTTCCGGACCTGCCTCGGCAAAACCTCCCGTTATGACGATGGCTGCCTTACCCCCCCTCTCGCCGAACCTGTCGAGGTTCTCCGGGACGAGGTGGGCGGGAATGATGAAAACTCCCAGGTCCACCCCTTCGGGGAGCGACGACACGTCGTTGACCACGGAAAGGCCGAGAATCTCCGTCGCTTTCGGGTTGACGGGATAAATCGGCCCCTCGAATTCTGCCTTCACGATGTTTTCGAGAATCTGATACCCCATCTTCTCCGGATTTGTGGAGGCCCCGATGACGGCAATCGACTTCGGGTGAAAGATTGAAGACAGGTTCCCGGACATTTTCCCCCTCCTCTCTATTCTTGCATCAGGGTCCCGGCGGGGAATGAGAGTTCAAGAGTGAACTTCCCCGCACGGACCGGCCTCTCCCCCGTAAGAAGAGCAACCTGGCAGGTATCGAAGGCGATTCGTGAATACCCCTCTGCGGGCGTTGTGATGAGGTAGCTCGCAAGCCCTGCTATCGATGGCATGTGCCCGACGAGAATAACCGTTTCCCCACCCACCGCGTCGATTTCCCCCGCCATCTCCTCCGGGTCCCCGTTGGGCGCGAAGACCCGTGACGAAAGGACATCGCTTGCCGGGTACTCGAGAATGTCGCAGATTACTCGGGCCGTCTCAACCGCTCTCGCTTTGTCGCTCGACAGGACGGCATCTGGCCGAAGTTCGAGGGCCCTGAGAAATCTCCCCGCTCTCCCCGCCTGGTTTCTCCCCTCTTCGGAAAGCGACCGGGCCGGGTCAAGGACCTCGGGATTTGCCTGCCCGTGACGGACGAGGACAATTTTCATCTTTCCCCCATCCTCTTAGACTGTCCAGGACAACTCAGACGGGAGTCCTCTCCTCGCACTCCATCTCGCAGAACCTGCAGTAATCCTCGCAGGAGAGGTACTTCTCTCCCTTGTCCGGGAGAATGGCGACGACCGTTCCCCTCTCTATCGACCTGGCGTATTGAATTGCCCCGGCCGCAACGGCACCCGCGCTTATTCCCGAAAAGATTCCCTCCTTCCGGGCGAGGAGGGCGGCCGTCCTGAAAGCCGTCTCGTCATCGATGAATATCTTCCCGTCAATCATCGACTCGTCGAACACCTCCGGGACCTCTGACTCCGTCAGGTTCTTCAATCCCTGAATGCGGTGCTTCTCGTTCGGTTCAACGGCGATGACCTTCACGGAAGGCTTCAACTCCTTCAGCCTCCTGCTCACGCCCATCAGCGTCCCCGTCGTCCCGATTCCCGCCACGACAGCATCCACTTCTCCCTTCGTGTCCTCCCATATCTCCACAGCCGTCGTCTCGTAGTGGGCGCGGGGATTATCGGGATTTGCGAACTGGTTCGGGAAGTAATATTTTTCGGGTTCGTTCCGGAACATCTCCCTGGCTTTCTCAATTGCTCCGTCCGTCCCCTTCTCCCCCGGCGTGAGGACGATTTCCGCGCCAAAAGCCCGGAGAATTCTCCTCCTCTCGACGCTCATGCTTTCCGGCATGACCACGGTAACGGGAATCCCGAGGACGGCACCCACCATGGCGAGGCCGATTCCCGTGTTCCCGCTCGTCGGTTCGAGAATCCTCTTCCCCGGCGTCAGTTCTCCCCTCTCAACTGCGCCCTTTATCATCCAGTAGGCAATTCTGTCCTTGACACTCCCACCGGGTTCAACCCCTCCAGTTTCACTGCGAGAGTGACGTTCGGGTTCGGGTTGAGCC
>RFHC01000125.1 GCA_003696505.1 Deltaproteobacteria bacterium | reverse complement strand
GGGGTCTACGGAGTAACCTCCCCAGGAGGCATTTATGATTCGAGCTCCCTTCGAGATGGCGTAGTCAATGGAATTGACGAGGGTGTAGGTGGAGAAGTACCCGTTCACCCCGCCCGCTTTCAGGACCATTATCCTCGAGCCCGGGGCGACACCCGCAATCCCCATTCCGTTATCCATTTTGGCGGCGATGATTCCCGCAACGTGGGTGCCGTGGCCGTGGGGGTCCCAGGGGTCGGGGTCCCCGTCTTCGAAGTCCCACCCCACCAGGTCGTCAACGAGACCGTTGCCGTCGTCGTCCAGGTCGTTTCCGGGGACTTCCCCCGGGTTGTTCCAGATGGAACCGGTCAGGTCCGGGTGGTCGTAAGCGACCCCCGTGTCGATGACGGCCACCACGATGTCCGGGGACCCGAAGGTCATGTCCCAGGCGGAGGGTGCGGAGATGTCCGCCCCAGCCTTTCCCGATATCCCGAGAATCGATTGCCCCCGGTTGTGGAGTGCCCACTGCTGGTTGAAGGAGGGGTCCGACGGGATGTAAGCGGGCTGGTAGATGAAGTTCGGCTGGGCGGAGACGACACCGGGGCTGTTTTTGAGAGTTACCAACGCTTCCTCGACGCTCTGTCCCGGAGGAAGGGTGACGAGGAAGGTTTTCTCTCCCCCTCTCCTCCGGGAGGAGAGGAAGGGCCGGGAGGGCGCCCCGGTAACTGCGGGACCTTTTTCCCCCACTGTCGTGACGATGACCTGGCCGGGCACGTAGGGAGGATTCCCTGTCCCCCATCCCATGGTCGGGAGGAGGAGGGAGAGAATGATAAGCAGGGGGATGGCTTTCTTACTCACCCGATACCTCGATGAAGTCGAGGAAGGAGATGGATGACTCCCCCGTGTTGTCCGAGTCGTTCATAACGGCGATGGCAAAGGTGTCCGAGGGAGGGCTTCCGAAAGCCCTGGATGCGTCGTCACGAATGTTTCTCCGGAATATCATCCACTTCCCCGCATTTTTTTCACCTTTTTCAATCATATACATTTTTGCTCTCTGAGAAAACGGGTTCGTGACGATTTTTTCTCCCCAGTCCCTGTTCGCCCAGACGTAGGTGAGCGTTGAGATGGGCACGAAGTCACCCAGGTTGAAAGGGTTATCTGTCAGGAAGAGTTTTTCGAAGAATGAGAGGTTTTCCCTTCTCTCGAGGAAGATGACGTAGATTCGAAGGGGGTAGTCGTCCCCCTCCTTTCTCCGGGCGTCCCCTTTCCGGTAGACGTTTTCCACACGGGCACGGAAAGAGAGAAAGGGGGTTTCCCGGAGGGAAAACGTCCTCTTCAATATCAGGCCTGAAGCTGAAGCGCGGGATTCCATCTTCAGCGCTCTGACGCCGTCAATCTCCGAAACGGAATAGCGGGAGTGGCGGGGGATTGAAGGGAAGGAAAACTCCTCCCACCGGGCAAGGTCTGAAAACTCCTCTCGAAAGCCGCCTTTTCCCCTTCCCGGCGCAATCCGGGGGGAGAGAAGCGCTCCCAGGAGGGCAACCGCCGCGCAGAGGGAGAGGAGGCGTCTGAAATCCACGTCATTCCTCACAGAGGGAAAAATCGGAAATAGGCGGAGAAGATTTTCTTCACCTGCGGCGTCAGCCTCCCCCTCATGAATCCGTCTCCGGCTTTTCGCGCCACCTCTCCTACTGTCGGGTAGGGGAATATCGTCCGGGACAGGTCGGACAGGGTGAGTCCTGCCGTCATGGCGAGGGAAAAAGTGCCGATGATGTTCCCCGCCTCGGCCGAAACGAGGGTGACTCTCTCTATCTTTCCCCGGGGGGTGTGCCAGACGCGGAGGAAACCCATCTCCTCCCCGTCTGTGACCGCTCTGTCCACTTCCGAGAGGGGAATGGTCAGGGGAGTGAGGTCCCCATCTTTCCCTTCAGAGTGGACTCTTCTCGCGTGTGCCACCTCCGGGTCTGTGTAGGTGCACCAGGGCACGACGAGAGAGGAGACCTTTTCTCTGCCGAAAAAGAGAGCGTTCTTCAGGGCGATTCTCGCCGTTGCGTCCGCCGTGTGGGTGAACCGGTAGGGGATCGCCACGTCCCCCACGGCGAAGACCCGCTTATTTGTCGTCTGGAGTCTGTCGTTGACAGCGATTCCTTTCTGCGGGTCGTAGTCTATTCCCGCAGCTTCAAGGTTAAGTCCCGTCACGTTGGGAATTCTCCCGGCTGCGACGAGAATCTCATCGAATTCCCCTTCACCTGCGCCACCGGGACTCTCCCACCTGACGACCTTTTTCTCCCCTTTCCTGGAGACCTCTTTCGCATCCGCCCTCGTAATTACCTTGATTCCATCGCGCCGGAAGGCTTCCTCAACGAGCGACGACGCCTCTTCTTCCTCTTTCGGCAGGAGCCTGTCGGGTCGGGAAACGATGGTCACCTCCCACCCCAGGCGGCTAAAGGCCTGCGCCATCTCGCACCCGATGGGCCCCCCTCCGAGGACGAGGATGCTCCCCGGGTCCCTGTCGAGGGAAAAGACCGTTTCGTTGGTGAGATAACCGGCTTCCTGAAGGCCGGGAATCGGAGGGACCCGTGGGGATGTCCCCGTGGCGATAATCGCTCTTTTGAACTCCACGTCTTTCCCGTTTATCCGGATCGTCTTATCCGAAGTGAACCTGGCTTCGTCGAAGAAGAGGTGAACGCCCGCGCTGACCACCTTTTCCGTCGAATCGTGGACGCTCACTTCTCCCCTCACTCCTCTGACCCTTCTCATCGCTTCCCGGAAGGGCGTGGGGACGGCACCGGTCTCTCCACCGGCGAGACGGAAAACTTCCCTTGCCTCCTTTACCCACCGAGCGGCCCTGATGAGCGCTTTCGAAGGGACGCATCCGTAGTTGAGGCAGTCGCCGCCGAGGAGGTTTCTCTCCACCAGGGCAACTTTTGCGCCGAGGGAGGCAGCCCCGATGGCAGACACGAGCCCCCCCGTTCCCCCTCCGATGACGACGAGGGTGTATCTGTCTTCAGGTTCCGGATTTCTCCATCCTTCTGGTCTCACGCGGGAAAGGAGGACTCTGTCTGAGTCGTCCACCGGCGTCAGATTGGGGAAACCGTTCATTTTCCTCCTCCATCGAGGCTTTTTTCAGATGGTTTTTCCTCGAGCTTTTTCCTCGCCCTCTTCACGAGGAAGAAGAGGATGACGCCAGCGGCGATGACGGCGCCCAGAAGTTTCCACGGTACCTTTCCAGACGAAAGGGTTTTTGCCACCGCGTCTGCCCCCGCAACGTAGAAAACCGTCCCCGGGAGCATGCAGAGCCACGACCAGAAAAGGTAGGTGCCGAACCTGACGCGGGTGAGGCCGAATCCGTAGTTGAGGAGGTTGAAGGGGAAGAGGGGGACGAGGCGGGTGATGGCGACGATGACCGCACCCTTTTCCTCGGTGAGCCTGTCCAGTTTCTGGAACTTTTCGTTCTTTTCGAGCCAGGAGGAGACTGCGTCCCGGGCGAGGTAGCGGGCGATGAGGAAGGCGAGCCCTGCCCCAATCGTTGAGCCGACGCTGACGAGTATCGTCCCGGTTACCGCCCCGAAGAGGGCGCCTCCCGCTATGGTGATGGCGCTCCCGGGGATGGCGAGGACGACGGCCGCCACGTAGAGAAGGACGTAGACGATGGGGCCGAGGGGACCGAGCCCTCCAATCCAGTCCTTGAGGGCGGCGAGTTTCTCCCCCAGGTTGAAGGCTCTTCCCACAACGATGAGCGCGACGATGAGAGCGAGGAGAAGGAGGACCTTCCAGCGGTTTTTCCCTTTTTCGTTCCCTTTTTTCTCTGATTCCACGGTCTTTCTCGATTCTCACTACACGAGAGCGCCGGCGCAGGAGGAGCCCGCCCCGGCCGTGCAACCGAAGCAGTGGTCCCCGGTGACGATTTCCCTCTTCTCCACCAGCTTGGGGTCGAATTCCCTGATGTGGGATATGCCGCTGGCCCGGATGGGGAGTCCCAGGGCGAGGTTGAAGTCGCAGTCGTAGAGTTTTCCGTCCCATCCGACGCTGAGGTATCGCCGGCACATGAGTCCGTCCAGAGTGGCAGGGTTGAAGGCATCCCTGAGCAGTCTCATGTATTGTTCCTTCTTCCCCTCCTTCTCGAGAAACTCCGCGAATCTTCCCAGGGGCATGTTGGTGATGGTGATGAGTCGGGAGAAGACGATTCCGAACATTTCCCACAAGCGCTCCCGGTAGTCTTTCTCCAGAGCTTCCTGCGGCGGAGGGAGGAAGGGACCTCCGGGGTTGTAGACGAGCGTGAGGGTGAGGGACTCGTTTTGCCCGTACCCGGCTGAGTTGAGGAGCTGGAGTGCCTCGATGCTCCTCCTGTAAACCCCCTGGCCCCTCTGGGAGTCGACGTTTTCCTCCAGGTAGCAGGGGAGAGAAGCGACGATGGCCACCCTTCTCTCTGCCAGGAATCGGGCGAAATCTTCTCCTTTATCAAGGAGGGCGGTCAGGTTGCTCCGAAGCTGAAGGGGAATTCCGCTTTTCGCCATTTCGTCGATAAACCAGGGAAGGTGGGGGTTCATTTCCGGCGCCCCTCCGGTGATGTCCACGGAGAGGGGACGGGAGGCAGTTGCCGCATCCCTGACGAGGGAGAGAGTTTCCCTGTCCATCATCTCTTCCCGTGAAGGGGAGGACGAGAGGTGGCAGTGATGGCAGGCCTGGTTGCAGGCAAGACCGACGTTGACCTGGAGCACCTCGAGAGAGAGGCTTTCCAGCGGCCTGCCCGTGGTTTCCCTGACTTTTTCCTCGAAGGCGTTCATATTTCTCCTCCCTTTCCTTCCCTCTCGATGAGGGAGAGAATCTCTCTCTTCTTCTCTTCCGGGAGGTGGTTCTTCCCGTTGAGCCTCTCTCCTTTTTCAACAAGGAGGGAGAAGGCTTTCGTCGCCGCCCGGAGAGCGTTCAGGTTCTTTTCGAAGGCGGTGCAGTTTCTGCACATTATCAGGTGCAGCCTCAATCCGAAAATCTCCTTCAGCGCAAGTTTCCTTTCCGTCCGGGAGGAGACGAGGTATGTGGCTTCTCTGCAGTTGATCATTTCTCCTCCTCCGACGCGCCAAACCAGGTCCTCTCCAGGCACGACTGGAGCCTGAGGCGTGCCCTGTGGAGAAGGACGTGATAGTTTGTCGCTGAAATTCCGAGAATCTTACAGACCTCGTCGCTCTCCATCCCTTCCACCTCCCTGAGGATAAAGGCTGCTTTCTGCTTCTCCGGAAGTCCATCGAGACACTCGAGGAGAGCTTCCCGAAAGGATTCGTCCTTGAGCATTCTCTCCGGGTTGCTCTTCCAGAGAGATGGGGGATGGGCCCACTCCCCCTCTTCCGTGAACAGAATTCTCTCTACCTCTTCTATATCGGAGGATTCCGTCCGGCTTCGCCTTCCCGCCTCCCTGAAGTGGTCGATGATTTTGTTCCGGAGAATGGACGTGAGGTACGTGCGGGGTGCCGATTCCCCCCGAAATGTGTCGCCTTTTGCGAGAAGTGAGGTGAACACATCCTGGACGAGGTCTTCGGCCTTCTCCGGGGGGATGCCCCGGGACAGGGCGAAACGGTACAGGTAGTCGCCGTGTTCAGCAAACCACTGAGCGACCCTTTTCTTCCACTCTTTCCCCATATTCCCCTCTGGTTTAAATTAATGGGGTGTCCCGGGGGTGTCAATCTCGTTGATGGACGGGGAGGTGCACTGTCCCGCGGGAAAAATAATGATTCAGGAGGAGGAGATGAGCGTCAGGCTGAACATCGAGAAAGGGGTCGCATACATTACGCTTGCGGCGCCTGAGAAGTTGAACGCATATGACCTGGAGATGGCGAAGTCTCTTTTTGAGGCTGTCCTCAGAGCGGAAGACGACGGAGAAGTCCGCTGCATCGTCATCACGGGAGAGGGGAGAGCATTCTCTGCCGGCGGAGACGTGAAGTTTTTCAAACGAATCGTTTCCGGAGAAGAGAGGGGAGCTGAGGAGGTCCTCCTCTACCTTCACGGAACGGTTGCTACGCTCAGGCGGATGGGGAAGCCGGTCATTTCTGCGGTCAATGGAGTTGCCGCCGGGGCGGGGATAGGGATTGCCCTCTCGGCGGACCTGGTCTACGCCTCGCGCGAGGCCTCCTTCGTCTTCGCCTATCCTCGTGTCGGACTTTCTCCGGATGGGGGAACGACCTTTCTCCTGACGAGGGAAATCGGGTATCACCGGACGATGGAACTCCTCCTCACCGGTAAAGTTCTCGGCGCGGAGGAGGCCCTCTCCTGGGGGCTCGTAAACGGCGTGAAGGAGCCGGAAGAACTCCTTCCCTTCGTCAGTTCCCTTGCGGGAAAGATAGCCGGTGGTCCGACGGGGGCCTATGCCCGGGGGAAGGAGTTAATCGCCCAGGCCTACTTCGGGGCCATGGAGACCCAGATGGAGAGGGAGCGTCAGAACATAAAGGAGAGCATGAAGACGGATGACTTCCGGGAGGGGGTCCTCTCCTTCATCGAGAAGAGGGAACCCCGTTTTACCGGGAAGTAGGCGGTTCCTGTCCTCCCCCGCAGGCTCGGACGGCATCCGGACTCCCGACGAGAAACTCCAGTCTCGCCAGGGAGAGGGCGGCGTCGTAGGAGGCAGTAATCTTTTCCTTCTCCGCCCGCGTCAGCAGGAACCTGGCATCTAAAAGCTCCGTCGCCGTGGCCAGTCCCTGCCGGTACTGGTTTTCCGTCATCCGGTGGTTTTCCCTCGCCTGGATGAGGGACTTTTCCGCAAGCGCCACGGATGAGAGGGCGAC
The DNA here is from genome assembly GCA_003696505.1 of Deltaproteobacteria bacterium. Classification (GTDB taxonomy): domain Bacteria; phylum Desulfobacterota; class Deferrimicrobia; order J040; family J040; genus J040. The sequence continues at coordinate 7,583 of RFHC01000125.1, read as the reverse complement.
GCGGTAGGCATTCAGCGCCTCCGTCAGCTGAGCTGCAAGGAAATTTATCTCTTCGTCGAGCCGGTGCTCGAGCGCCTTCGCTTCGGCGAGCTTCGCTTTCAGTTCATTCCTCGTGCTTCCTCCGCTGAAGATGTTCCAGGTGACGGTGAGGGATTCGGTTAACTGGCGGTCTGGAAGGATGGAGTCGCCTCTCCCGTCCGGGAAGGCAGAGTCGCCGTAGGTGGTGTATGAAAGGGAGAGGTCGACGGAGGGGAAGAAACCTCCCCTCAGCGCTTCCCCCTCTTCCTTCAACGAGAGAATCCGGGCCTCGATGGATTTCAGGAGGTTTTTGCCGGCGACCGCTTCTTTTTCGAGACACGACCCGTCCAGGTCCCGGGGGAAGGATATTTTCGGAGGGACGAGGATTTCCGCGTTTTCCACGGACAGGCCCGTTTCGAGAGAAAGCCTTTTCAGGCTGTTTGCCAGGGACGCGCGCCGGGCGAGAAGTTCTTGCCGGGCCGTTGCCAGTTCAACCTCTACCTTGAGGAGGTCGTTCTTCGGTACGAGGCCGTTTTTCAGGAGATTCTCCGCGTCTTTTCTCTGCCTCTCGAGGAGTTTCACCGCTTCCTCGGCAACCTCAACTTCCTGTTTCTCCCTGAGGGCGGAGAGGAAAGCTTCGATAACTCGAAACCTGACTCTGCTGGCTTCTTCCTCCCTGGAGGAGCGGGCAGACTGGAGGGAATATTTCCTTCCGCGGAGGGTGTGGAGGTCTTCGAAGCCCCGGAAGAGGTTCAGGGAGGCCTCGGCAGTGAAGGAGGAGGATTCAGGAGAGGTGAAGAAGATGTCTTCCTCCTCGCGGGAGAAGGTGTAAGTGAGGTCGAGAGAGGGGAAGAATTTTCCTCGCGAGGCCTCGAGTCGGAATTTCTCCGACGTGACTTCAGATTCTGCCCTGAGGACGGAGGGGTTCTTCTCGAGGGCTGCCGAGATTGCTTCCTCCAGGGTGAGGGAGGAGGCTGTCCCCGGAATCGATAAGGTGATGAGGAGAAGGAAGAGAAGAGTGAAATATGGACGGCCCTTTTTCATCCCGCCGACTCCACGTGTTTCAATATTGTCCTTCTCCTTTCCATCCCGATGGCGAAGGAAAGGAGACAGGGGATGACGAAGATGGTGAAGACCGTGGAAAGGGCGAGCCCTCCCAGAATGACGCTTCCCAGCCCGCGGTAGAGTTCGGACCCGGGACCCGGAGCAACGACGAGGGGGAGCATTCCGAATACCGACGTCGTTGCGCTCATGTAGATGGGGCGGAGCCGGGTCCTCACGGAGTCGAGTATCGCCTCGCTCTCTTCCATCCCGCCGAGGCGAACGTTGTTCAGCGCCTGGTGGACGATGAGGATGGCGTTGTTCACGACGATTCCGACGAGGATGATAAAACCGAGCATGGTGAGGACGTCGAGCTGCTGGGGGTGGATGAGGAGGTCGACGAGCCTGAGCCCGATGAATCCCCCGGCGCCGGCGAGAGGGACGGTAAACATGATGATGAAGGGATAGACGAAGTTGGCAAAGAGGGACGACATGAGCAGGTAGGTGATGACGGCTGCGAGGAGGAAATTCCACTGGAGGGCTTTTCTCATCTCCGTGAGTTTGTCCGCTGCGCCGCTCATCGAGAAGGTCACCCCCGTGGCGGACCCGCTCTTTTCCAGGGGGGTCACGACCCGCTCCTGGACGATTTCCATCGCCCTCTGAAGGGGTATCGACGCGGGAGGGGTTATCTGGAGTGTGATGGTCCTCTTCCTCTCCAGATGCCGGATTTCCGTCAGGCCGGCTCCTTTCTCAAAACGCACGAGCGAGGAAAGGGGGACGAGGTTTCCGGAGGGGGTGACGACCTGGGCCACCTGCAGAGCCTCGGGAGAATCGTAGCGTGTCTCACGGGTCATGACGACCAGGTCTATTTTCCTCGAACCCCTCTTCCGGAACTCCCCCACCTTCCGTCCGTCGTTCAGGATGTCCAGGACGATTCCAATATCCCGCGTCGTGAGTCCCGCCGCCTTGAGTTTTTCTCTCAGGGGAATGCTCCGCACTTCCGGGTAACTCAGTTCCAGGGAGGGGATGGGCCTTACCTGTGAACCGGGAATCGCCTTTCGTATCATCCCGAAGGCGGCGCCGGCGGTCTGGACGACCCTTTCCAGGTCGTCCCCGCTGACGTCAAGGTCGATGGTCCTTCCCCTTCCGAGGCGGGTCTGAAAGATGCCGGCCTGTGAGCTCACGCCGAATACGCCCGGAATGGAGTTGACGATTCTCGAGAAAAGGGGGACCAGTTCTCCCGCCCTCTGTTCGTGAATGGACCGGGCACCCAAGAGCATGATTCTGTCCGCTCCGACGTAGAAGACCCTCTGTATCCCGGGAAACCCGTCCCTGTCTTTCCCCATGTAAGGCTCAAGTTCACGAAAGATTTTTTTCCCGATGTCCGCCCTCTCGGCATAGGAGAGTCCCGGGGGAGGGATGAGGATGCTGATGACCAGGTTCCTGTTTCCCTGGGGAAGGTATTCCATTTTCGGGAAGAGGAGGAGAACCGAGACAACCGAGAAGAGGGTGAGGATGAGCACCGTCCCTGCCTTCGTCCAGGTGTTTTTCAGGGCGAAGCGGAGGAGGGACATGACTCTCTCGACGAGGCGATTTCCCAGGGAGACGAGGGGGGAAACGCTTCGTGCCGGCTTTCCCCGGGCCAGGGAGTAGAGCTGGCGAGAGAAACTGGGAATGACGGAGACGGAGACGAAGAGGCTCAGCGAGACGGCGAAGGTGACGGCTATGGCGATGTCCTTGAAGAGCTGCCCTGCCTCCTCCTCGATGAAGACGACGGGGAGGAAGACGGCCACCGTCGTGAGCGTGGACGCCAGCACCGCACCCCATACTTCCCGGGCCCCCTCGTAGGAGGCCTCGAAGGGACCTTTCCCCATCTTCCTGTGCCGGTCGATGTTCTCCAGGACCACGATGGCGTTGTCCACGAGCATCCCCACGGCGAAGGAGATGCCGGCGAGACTGACCACGTTGATGTTCCGACCGAAAAGCGCCATGAAGAGGAAGGTCCCGATGACGGAGATGGGTATCGCCGTCGAGACGACGAGGGTCGATGAGACGCTCCTGAGGAAGATGAGGAGGACAGCGATGGCGAGGAACCCGCCGATGAAGATGTTTTTTCTGACGAGCCCGATGGCACCCCTGATGTAGGGCCTCTGGTCGTAGACCCAGGTGAGCGTAATACCCGCATCTTTGAGGATCGTTTCGTTCAGGTGCCTGACGACTTTCTCGACCCTGTCGGTGAGGGAGAGGACGTTTGCTCCCGGCTCCGGTTTTATTCCCACGGCGATTCCGTCCTCGCCGTTGAGGAACATTGCGGCGTTTCTCTTCTCGTACCCGATTCTCACCTCTGCCACGTCGCGGAGGAGGACCTTTCTGTGCCCGTCAGAGTAGAGGACGATTCGTTCCAGCTCTTCGGGTGATTCCGCGTCTCCCACTGTCCGTATCCGGAAAGACCTCCTCCCCACGTCCATCGTCCCGGCGGAAATGTTCAGATTCTCGCTCTGCAGGGCCGAGACGACGTCGGTCATCGTCAGTTTCCTCGCTGCCAGTTTCTCCGGGTCGACGACCACGTGGAGTTCTTCCTCCACGCCGCCGCCGATGAAGAGGTCCGCCACCCCCTCGACCCTCTCGATGTACTGACGCACTTCGTTCTCGAAGAAAGTCCGGTAGGTGTCTACGGGTCGGGGATTGCCCGGGAGGGTCTGGAGGACCGTCCAGATGACGGGGGAGGTGGCCGCTCCCGTTGCGTTGATGACCGGTTTTTCCACGTTTTCCGGATAACTCCGCACCTCGTTCAGCTTGTTGGATACTCTCAGAAGCGCGTCGTCCACGTCCGTGCCGATGCGGAAGCGGAGAGTGATTTCTCCCATGCCGTCTCTGCTCGTGCTCTCCATTTCCACGAGACCGGGGAGCCCCTTGAGGACTTCCTCCTGTTCCTCGATGATGTCCCTCTCCACCTCGTAAGGCGTTGCGCCGGGCCAGACCGTGGTGATGCTGATGGTCGGCTCCGTTACGGACGGAGTGAGCTGGTACGGAAGTTTCTTGAGTCCGATAAATCCGAAGAGGAGGACGAAGATAACTCCCACAATGACGGTGACGGGTTTTTCTATGGAGTATCGAATCGGGTCCATTGGGCGCTTTTCCGCGTTACTTTCCCTTCTCTCCGGTGACAGTGACAGCCTGTCCCGGGCGGAGCCTCTCGTTTCCTTTTACGATGACGGGGAGGCCCGGTGCGAGTCCCTCGCCCCTTACTCCAGCCAGGTTGCCGCGGAATCCCACCACTTCAACGGGGAGGGGGAGTGCTTTGCCCTCTTTCACCGTGAACACGAGAGATTTCCCCTGGAAGGTGACGACAGCATTCCTGTCGATGAGGAGAACTTTTTCTTTCTCTCCTGCAGGGAGGATGACCTCCGCCTCTTCCCCCTCGTAAAGGTTCATCCTGGTGGTGAGGTCGAGCCTGAGGGGAAATGTCCTCGTCCTCTCGTCCCCCCGGGGAATGTATGTCCTCACCTTCGCTGAAAGCTTCCTCCCCCTGACGATAACGGGAAGGGGGGTCCCTTTCCTGAGTTTCCCCGCGAGGGACTGGGGGACGTCCACGATGACCCTGTATTCCCCTCGAGTCCCCACTTCGACGACGGGGGCCCCCGGCGTCACCCACTCTCCCGGGTCGACGCTCCGGGATATGACGACTCCGTCGAAAGGGGACCTCACCGTGGCCTTCTCTATGGTCTTCTTCGTCTTTTCCGCCTGCGCTCTGAGGGAGGATATCGTTTCTCTGAGAGTCTCGACCCGGTAGCGGTAGTCGTCGTATGTCTGGCGCGCCACCGACTGCTCCCGGAAAAGGTTTTCGATTCTCTCCAGGTCTGTCCGTGCCTTCTCGAGTTCCTTTTCTTTTTCCCGCACCTGAGCTTCCAGAGAGGAGAGTTCCAGTTCGAGCAGTTCGGTGTCGAGCCTGGCGATGACCTCTCCTTTCCCCACGTCTTCCCCCTCGTCCACGTGGACGGATGATACGAGCCCGCTTACTTCAGACGACACCCGGGAAACGAGCCGGAAGTAGACGGTCCCGGTGAGGGTGACGACAGGCTGAATTTCCCCCTCCCGGAGAGGACTCGTCACGACCACGGCCGGGGGCGGACCCTGGGGGCGCTTCCCTTTTTCCTCTCCCCGGGATGCCGGGACGAGGAGGGAGAGAGAGAGGAGAATAGACAGAGGGAGGAGAATGGACTTTTTCACGACGTGCCCCCTTTCGCGTGGGAATTCGGGGATTATCAATTTATGAAAGCAATATCATATCAGAAAAGGAGCGTTCCCATTCTCCTGGTTTAGGTCAGCAGCAGCCCTGAGGGGAGTTTTCAGGTGCATCCTCCTCCTTCCCGGACCCGCAGGCGAAGAGGCCGAAGTGCAGGGACCTGTCACCTTCCACGCGGAAGTGCCCGGCGAAGCGCGTTTCAGAAAGCATCGAGGCAGTGTTTCCGCATACGGGGGTTGCCTTTCCCCTGATAAACGAGTGCTCCCTGTCCAGGTCGAACCTGTTTGGGTATCCGGGAATGGTGCCCAGGTAGGTTGCTATCTGCCCGTAATCCTCGCACCGGTCTTCCAGGTCTGGGAGTTTGAAAACTCTCACTGTGAGGGAATAGAAATCCACGTGTGCGACTCTCTCTTTCAGGTCGTCCGTCAGTGGCTCAACTCTGCGGGACGAGACGATGCGGAAGTCAGGATACCCCAGTTTTGTTATGAGCCTTCTGAAGTCCTCCACGTACATGGCCCCTCCCATGCACTCCCCGTAGAGGAGCGGGTCTTCCCTCACATCGTCGGGGACCCTCCTGCCGGCAAAGATATCTGAAAAGTAAAGTTCTCCTCCTGTTCGGAGAACTCGGAAAACTTCTCGAAAGACCTTTTCTTTGTCCGGGGAGAGGTTGATGACGCAGTTGGAGACGACCAGGTCCACAGATTCGTCCGGTATTCCCGCGCTTCCCAGGTCCTCGATGTAACCCTCGATGAATTCGACGTTCGACCTGTCAAATCCGAACTGCTCGCGGTGGTACTCTCTGTGTCTTTCCGCCACTTCCAGCTGCTCTCCCGTCATGTCCACTCCGATGACTTTTCCCTCCTGACCGACCAGTTTCGAGAGGATGTATACGTCCCTCCCCGTCCCGCATCCCAGGTCGAGGACGGTGAGTCCCTCCACGAGGGGAGGAATGGGAGAACCGCACCCGTAAAACTTTTCCCTGATTTCCGGGTGGATGAGGGGGAGAACCTCTCTGGCTTCCCGGTGAAGTGCCTCGTCGATGACGCAGCAGGCGCTCGTCTTCAGGTCCCTCTTCGACTGGATGACTTTGCCGTAATACTTTTTGAGAAACTCTCTTTCCTTCGTCTTCACCTTTCCCCTCCGCGATTGATATAGAGAATTATTATAGAATGACGACTCAGGCGGGGCGTTTCTTACAGTGAAAAGGAAATTTTTCGTCTACGGCACTCTTCGGGAAGGAGAAAAGTATTCCGGTATTATCGACCCCCACGTCGTCATGCGCCGGGTGGTCCGGCTTGAAGGTTTCCGCCTCTTCGATGATGGAAGGGGATACCCGCTGATGGTAGAAGGGGGAGAGGGAGACTCAGTTGTCGGCGAAGTCGTCGTGGTGGACGACCCTGACGGCCGGGTCCTCGCCGCTGTGGACCGTCTCGAGGATGCGGGTGAGGATATCCCCGTCGAGGAGAGGCTATACAGAAGGGTCCTGGTGGAGGTAGATGGAGAAGAGGTCTGGACCTATCTCTACAACGGAGACCCGCCCCCCGGCGCACGCCAGATTACGGACTGGGTCAGGGAGGGGAGAAAATGACCGTCCGCGCCGTCGTCTTCGACTTCGGAAACGTCATATACCGTTTCGACAGGAACGCCTTCATCGGGAGTCTCGCATCGGATACGGGTAAGGACCCTGACCTCCTCTACAAGGTTCTTTACGGGTCAGACCTCCCCCTCCTTTTCGAGCGGGGGGAGATCGGGGGAAGGGAGTTCTTCGAGAGGTTCAGCGAGATGGCGGGTCTGAGCCTCGATTACGGGGCCTTCGTTCGTCACTTCTGCTCCATGTTTTCGCCCGTCGAGGGGATGGAAGAGCTGGTGAGGGAGGTGGCTACCCGCCTTCCCGTGGGACTTCTGTCCAACACGAACGAGGTCCACCACGAGGAAGTGATTGAGAAGTGTCCCGTGTACCCCTTGTTTTCCGCGGTCGTCGTTTCGTATTCGGTGGGGGCGATGAAACCTGAGAGGGAGATATACCTGAGGGCGGTCAGGGAAATGGGGACACCACCTGCTGAGATCCTTTTCGTTGACGACGTCGAGGAGAACGTGGAGGGGGCTCGCCGGGCAGGTCTTCAGGGTCTCCTCTTCGAAGGCCCGGAAAAGTTGAGGAGGGACCTTAAAAAGCTGGGGGTCCTCCCGTGAAGAAAAAAATATTCATCACGGGGAAACCCCGCGTCGGAAAGACCACCCTGGTGAAAAAGATACTCTCGTCCCTTCCGGGAGTGAGGGT
>RFHC01000020.1 GCA_003696505.1 Deltaproteobacteria bacterium | reverse complement strand
CCGGAGAAATCTCCCGTCACGTATATTGCGTTGAACGCGTCCCGCACTGTTGCGAGGAGGTGGTCCCGGGGCACCATCGTCGGATGAACTCTCGCCTCAACTTCTCCCTCGCCCATCTTGGCTATGGCGAGGAGCTTCACTTCGTAACCGAACTCCTTCGCAAACTCGATGTCCAGCGGGGTGATGTCCCGAATTCCTTCCACGTATATTTTCTCGAAGTCCGGAGTCGCTCCCGTGGCGAGCCAGATGAGAATCGCGAGTTTGTGAGCGGAATCGATGCCGTCCACGTCGAGGGTGGGGTCGGCTTCAGCGAGTCCAATCTTCTGCGCGTCCCTCAGGACCGTGTTGAAATCTTCGCCGTGAGAGGACATGCGGGAGAGGATGTAGTTGGACGTCCCGTTGATGATGCCGAAAATCTCCTTTATCCTGTTGCCCGCCAGGCTTTCCTTAAGCGACTTGAGGATGGGGATTCCTCCCCCGACGCTCGCCTCGAAGCCTATTTCGACGCCGGCTTTCTCGAGTCTGGGGATAATCTCGCCTCCCCGCTCGGCCAGGAGCGCCTTATTCGCCGTAACGACGGGTTTTCCCGCCTCCGCGGCTTTCAGGATGATATCCCCCGCCGTCGTCGTTCCGCCGATGAGTTCCACGACGATGTGGACGTCCGGGTCGCGGATGACCTCATCGGCGTCTGTGGTCATGATTTCCCTCGGAGGCATGACCTCCCGCTCCCTTTCAACGTCCAGGTCCGCAACCCTCGTCACCCGGACGGGAGCACCCACCTTCTTCTCTATCAAGCCGGCATTTCTCTCCAGGAGTTTATAAACTCCGGTCCCGACAGTTCCCAGACCGATGATGCCCACGTTTATCGAGTCCATACCCGGCACGCTCCTCTTTTCAGATTCATTCTTCGTTCAGGACTTTCTTGATGCCTCTCACGGCCTGCCTGATTCTGTGTTCGTTCTCGACGAGGGCAAACCGGACATAACCCTCGCCGTGTTCTCCGAACCCTATTCCCGGTGAAACGGCGACCTTCCCTTTTTCGACGAGAAGTTTCGAGAACTCCAGAGAACCCATTTCCTGGAACTTCTCCGGTATCCTTGCCCAGACGAACATCGTCCCCTTTGGAGGGGGCACGTCCCACCCGATTCTCTGAAGCCCCTGAATGAGGACGTCCCGCCTTTTCCTGTACACCTCGTTTATCTCCTCGACGACGCTGTACGGGCCGTTTAAAGCGATAATGGCCGCAATCTGAATGGGCTGGAACATTCCGTAATCGAGATAGCTCTTTATCCTCGTCAGGGCGTGGACCATCGCCCTGTTTCCCACGACGAATCCGACCCTCCAGCCCGGCATGCTGTAGCTCTTGGACATGGAGTAGAGCTCCACCGCCACGTCTTTGGCTCCCGGCACCTGGAGTATGGAAGGGGCCCTGTATCCGTCGAAGGTGATGTCGGCATAGGCCAGGTCGTGGACGATGTATATTCCGTTCTCCCTCGCGAAATCCACAAGTTTGACGAAAAACTCGAGGTCCACCACCTTCGTCGTCGGGTTGTGAGGGAAAGAGACGATGAGGACTCTCGGCTTCGGCCAGAGGGTCTTCACTGCCCTCTGGAGAACATCCATGAAGTCCTCCCCGCTCATAAGATTCACCCTTCTCACGTCGGCGTTGGCGATGACGACGGAGTAATAGTGAATGGGGTATGTGGGGTCAGGGACGAGAGCGATGTCTCCCGGTCCCATGATTGCGAGGATGAGGTGGGATAGCCCCTCCTTGGCGCCGATAGTGGCGATGGCTTCCGTGTCAGGGTCCAGGTCGACGCCGAAGCGACGCCTGTACCAGTCGCAGATGGCAACGCGAAGCTTGTAAATTCCCCGGGAAACGGAGTAACGGTGGTTTCGGGGATTCTGGACTGCCTCTATCAGCTTGTCCACGATGTGCTTCGGCGTGGGGAGGTCGGGGTTTCCCATCCCCAGGTCGATGATGTCCTCCCCCTGCCGCCTCAGCCTCATCTTGATATCGTTGACCACGCTGAAGACGTACGGGGGAAGTCGTTTAATGCGCGGAAACTCTTCCATAACATTCACCTTCGAAAGTCCTGGATTAAACTATAAAATCCTAAATCACCCGCTTCCTGGTGTCAACAAACGCGCTTAAACAAAGGCAAAGTCGATGGCATTTCCCCACCGGGACGTCACGAGTTCCCTCAACTTTCGATATTTCGGCGAAGAAAGGTTCGGGTCTTCTTCGATGATGCGGAAGGCCCTCTCCCGTGCCCTGGAGAGGATTTCTGTGTCCCTGATAATGTTTCCGAAGATGATGTCTGGGAAGCCTGACTGTCTGGTCCCGACGAAGTCGCCGGGTCCCCTGATGATGAGGTCTTCCTCCGCTACGCGGAATCCGTCCGTCGTCTTCTCCATGACGGAAAGCCTCCTCCTGGCGTCGTCGGAAATCTTCCTCCCCGCAACGAGGAAGCACCACGACTTTTTCCCGCCTCGGCCGACGCGCCCCCTCAGCTGGTGTAACTGGGAGAGACCAAACCTCTCGGCGTTTTCCACGACCATGACCGTGGCCGAGGGGACGTCAACTCCAACCTCGATGACCGTGGTGGAAACGAGGACGGATATCTTCCCCTCCCGGAACTTCCTCACCACCTCCTCCTTCTCTGACTGCTTCATCCTCCCGTGGAGGAGCCCGATGGGAAATCCCTTCAACTCCCCCTCCCTCAGCTTCTCATACATGTCCGTGGCCGCCTTCAGGTCGAGCTTTTCCGACTCCTCGACGAGGGGGAAGACGATGTACGCCTGCCCGCCCCTCTTAAGTTCCTCTCGGATGAAGGCGAACATCCTCGCCCTGTCTCTCTCCTCGATTACTTTCGTTGTCACGGGAGTCCTTCCCGGAGGCATCTCGTCGATGACGGAAACGTCCAGGTCTCCATACAGGGTCATCGCGAGGGTTCGGGGAATGGGGGTTGCCGTCATGACGAGGAGGTGGGGGGAAGAACCTTTCTCCCTCAATTTCAGCCTCTGATAGACGCCGAATCGGTGCTGCTCGTCCACGATAACGAGGGCGAGCCTGGAAAATTCAACGTCTTCCTGGATGAGGGCGTGCGTGCCGATGACGATGTCCGCCTCTCCCCGGGCTATGGCGCTTTTCAGTTCCTCCTTCTCCTTCGGGGGAGTGGAAGAGGTGAGGAGCACGATTTTCACGTTCAGTCCCCGAGAAAGGCTGGTGAAGTTTATGTAGTGCTGTTCCGCCAGTATCTCCGTGGGAGCCATGACGGCCACCTGATATCCCCTGTTCCACGCGATGAGCGACGCAATCCAGGCGACGATGGTCTTACCCGAGCCCACGTCTCCCTGGAGGAGCCTGTTCATCGGCTCTCCCCTTTTCATGTCCCGGAGAATCTCGTTGACAACCCTCCTCTGCGCTTCCGTGAGCTGGAAGGGGAGCCTCCTCTTAATCTCCTCCACGATTTCCTTTTCCCAGGGGATGGAGATGCCCTGCTCCTTCACCGCCAGGTATTTCCGTCGCGCAAGGCCGAGCTGGAGAGTGAGGAACTCGTCGAAGATGATCCTCCTGTGAAAGGGTGAACGGAAATCGCAGAGGGCCTCCACGTCCGCGTCGTCATCGGGTCGGTGTATCTGCCTCAGAGATTCCTTCAGCCCCGGGAGTCCTTCCTCCCTGAGGAGTTCTTCCGGCAGGGGGTCTTCCACGGCAGGAAGGCCTGCCTCTACGGCCCTCTCCACGATCTTCCTCAACGTCCTCTGATGGATTCCCTCCACCTCGGGGTAGACGGGGACGATACCCGTGAGCCTCTCGAGCCCCTTATCCTCCCCGTCGACGAATTCCACGTCAGGGTGGAGGAATTCGAAGTTTCCGAGGAAACCCCGTGCCGTGCCGTATACGAGGACACGCCTTCCCGGTCTGTAGAGGGAATTCCACGTCTCCAGGTGGAAGTTGAACCACTTCAGGACGGCGTACCCCGTCCCGTCGGAGATGACCACGTCGAACGTGCCCTTCCCGGACCGGTAGGTGACGGGGCCGGCCGAGACGATTTCGCCCTCCACGAGGTACTCACCCTCACGGACCACTTCCCTCAGGGGAGTCTTCTTCCTCCTGTCCTGATAGGTTCGGGGGAAAAAGTAGAGGGCGTCCCTCACCGTCTTCAGTCCCCTCTTTGAGAGGCGCGACGAGAGTTTTGGCCCGACCCCCTTGATGTACTGAAGGCTCGTCTCGAGGACGCTCATCGGTCACGCTTTCGGAGTTTTCGTCCCGGCGCCGTGGAATTCCTGGATGCTTTTGACGTGAAACTCCTCTTCTTTCATTCTCCTGATGGCGAGGGCTGCAGCCCGGGCCGCAGCTATGGTGGTGAAATAAGGAATCCCGTATACGAGGGCTGTTCTCCTGATGTAGTAGGAATCCGCCTTCGACTTCGCCCCGAGAGGAGTGTTGATGACCAGGTCTATCTGCCCGCTCTTTATCAGGTCTGCCACATGGGGTCTTCCCTCTGTTATCTTGAACACCTCCTCAGCATCGAGGCCGTTCTCGCGGAGGAATTTCGCCGTCCCCCTCGTGGCGATGAGGGAGAAACCCGCCTCGACGAGGTTCCTCGCCGCCGGGAGAATCCTCGGCTTGTCCTCGTCCCGGACGCTGATGAAGGCCCTCCCCTTCGTCGGCAGGAAGTTGCCCGCAGCTATCTGGGACTTGGCGAAGGCGATTTCGAAACTCGCGTCGATTCCCATCACTTCGCCCGTCGACTTCATCTCTGGACCGAGGAGCGTGTCCACCCCGGGGAATTTGATGAAGGGGAATACCGCTTCCTTCACGCAGATGTGGCCGGGAAAGACTTCCCTGTCGAAACCGAGGTCCTTCAGCTTTCTCCCCACCATCACCTTGGTCGCGATTCGCGCCAGGGGCACGCCGATGGCTTTGCTCACGAAGGGGACCGTCCGGGATGCTCTCGGATTTACCTCGAGAATGTAAATCTCCCCGTCCTTGACGGCGTACTGGACGTTCATGAGCCCGACGACGGAGAGTTCTCTCGCGATCATCTTCGTCTGCCGGACGATTTCCTCCACGATTTCTTTTGAAAGGGAATAGGGAGGGAGGGAACAGGCGCTGTCGCCCGAGTGGACTCCGGCTTCCTCGATGTGCTCCATGATTCCCCCGATGACCGTGATTTCCCCGTCTGACACCGCGTCGACGTCAACTTCGATAGCATCCTCGAGGAATTTGTCGATGAGGACGGGCCTGTCTCCGGACACGACGACGGCTTCCTTCATGTACTGGAGGAGTCCCTCCTCGTCGTGAACGATTTCCATCGCCCGGCCACCCAGGACGTATGAAGGCCTGAGGAGGATGGGATAGCCGATTTTCCGGGCAATCTCCAGGGCTTCGTCGACGGAGGTGGCCGTCCCGTTGGGGGGCTGTTTGAGGCCGAGGCGGGAGAGCATGGAGGCGAAAAGCTCCCTGTCCTCAGCCACGTCTATCGACTCCGGAGAGGTCCCGAGGATTCTGACGCCCCTCCTCCCGAGGGGAACGGCCAGTTTCAGCGGAGTCTGCCCCCCGAACTGGACGATGACGCCGTCAGGGTCCTCGTGCTCGACGATTCTCATGACGTCCTCGAAGGTGAGGGGCTCGAAGTAGAGTTTGTCCGAGGTGTCGTAGTCGGTGCTCACCGTCTCGGGGTTGCAGTTGACCATGATTGTCTCGTACCCTTCCTCCCGGAGGGCGAAGACGCTCTGGACGCAGCAGTAATCGAACTCGATTCCCTGGCCTATCCTGTTCGGCCCCGCACCGAGGATGACCACCTTCTTCCGCCCGGTCCGGACCGACTCGTTCTCCTCTTCGTAGGTGGAATAGAGATAAGGCGTGTACGCCTCAAACTCGGCCGCGCAGGTGTCGACGAGCTTGTACACGGGTCGCACGTCGGCCCTCATCCTCAGGTCGTAGACCTCCTCTTCCGTCAGCCCGGTCAGTTCTGCAATTTTCGCGTCAGAGAACCCGAAGCTTTTTATCCTCTTCAGGAACTCCCGTGCCTCTTCGAGTTTCTCTCCCTTTGCGCCAGTCCTTATCAGGTCTGAGCCTGCCCGAATTTCCTCCTCGGTTTCGATAATCTGCTTCACGTTGTGGAGAAACCACGGGTCTATCTTCGTCAGTTCGTAAACTTCTTCGACGCTGAACCCCTCGCGGAAGGCCTCTCCCAGGTAGAGGACCCTCTTGCTGTTCGGCTTTCGGAGCATTTCCGCTATCCGGTCTCTCCTCTTCTCGGGAGAGATGTCGCTGCCCAGGACCCGGTCGAATCCGCGCAGGTCCATTTCGAGCGAGCGGACGGCTTTCTGGAGAGATTCCTTGAAGGTCCTCCCGATTGCCATCACCTCGCCCACGGACTTCATCTGCGTCCCCAGGAGGTCCTCCGTCTGCGGGAACTTCTCGAAGGTGAAGCGAGGAATCTTCGTCACCACGTAGTCGATGGAAGGCTCGAACGACGCGGGAGTCTCCCGGGTGATGTCGTTGCGAATCTCGTTCAGCGTGTAACCCACGGCGAGTTTCGCGGCTATCTTGGCTATGGGAAACCCCGTGGCCTTAGACGCCAGGGCAGAAGAGCGGGAAACGCGGGGATTCATCTCGATGACGACCATCTCCCCCGTCTCGGGATGAACCGCGAACTGGATGTTGCTCCCCCCGGTATCGACCCCTATTTCCCGGATGATGGCGATGGCGGCGTCGCGCATTACCTGATATTCCTTGTCCGTCAGCGTTTGCGCCGGTGCCACGGTGATGCTGTCCCCCGTGTGCACGCCCATGGGGTCGAAATTCTCGATGGAGCAGATAATGACCACGTTGTCCTTCAGGTCGCGCATCACTTCGAGTTCGAACTCTTTCCAGCCGATGACCGACTCCTCCACGAGGACCGTCCCCCGGGGGGACGCGTCTATCCCCCACTTAACCATCTCGACGTACTCTTCCCTGTTGTACGCCACGGAACCTCCCGTCCCTCCGAGGGTGAAGGAGGGACGGATGACGCAAGGGTAACCGACGTATTCGATGGCCTCCTCCGCCTCCTCAACGGAGCGGACGTAACGGGAGCGGGGAATCCGCAGGCCGATTCTCTCCATGGAGAGACGGAAGAGGTCCCTATCCTCTGCCTTGTTTATTGCCTCGACGCTGGCCCCGATGAGGCGGACGCCGAACTTTTCGAGGACGCCCATCTCGTCGAGGGCCACGGCGATGTTCAGCGCCGTCTGCCCCCCCAGCGTGGGGAGGAGGGCGTCGGGCCTCTCCCTTTCGATGACGCGGGCAACGAACTCCGGCGTCAGCGGCTCGATGTAGGTCCGGTGAGCGAATTCCGGATCGGTCATGATGGTTGCCGGGTTGGAGTTGACGAGAACGACCTCAAACCCTTCCTCTTTCAGAGCCTTGCACGCCTGCGTCCCCGAATAGTCGAACTCGCAGGCCTGCCCGATGATGATCGGTCCCGACCCGATGATGAGTATCTTCTTTATATCCGTCCTCTTTGGCATCGTCTCAGCAATCTCCTCGATGGGTAAATTCTCGTTCTTCTCACGAAAGATACCTGTTCACGTATTCGTAGAAGCGGGAGAAGATGTAGCGCGAATCGTGCGGACCGGGAGACGCCTCGGGGTGATACTGCACCGAGAAGACCCCCAGGTCGGGAATCTCTATCCCCTCCACGGTTTCGTCGTTCAGGTTGACGTGGGTGATGCGAGCCTTCCTCTCCACGGATTCGGGCCTGACGGAAAAGTTGTGGTTTTGACTCGTGATTTCCACCTTCCCCGTCTCGAGGTCCATCACCGGCTGGTTGACCCCGTGGTGGCCGAACTTAAGCTTGAAGGTCTCCCCTCCCAGGGCGAGGCCGATAATCTGGTGGCCCAGGCATATCCCGAAAACGGGAAGTTTTCCGAGTGCTCCTCTCACCGTCTCCACCACGTAAGGAACCCCTTCCGGGTCTCCCGGGCCGTTGGAAATAAAGAGACAGTCGGGGGAGTCGGAGAGAATCTCATCCAGGCCGGCACTCGCCGGATAGACGGTCACCTCAAAGCCGTGGGTGACGAGGAGCCTGGGAATGTTGTACTTCACGCCGCAGTCTATGAGCGCAAGCCTCGGCCTCCGCGAGAACTTTTCGAGGAAATCTTCGGCGGGGCGGTATCCCTTCCAGGGCTCATAATCCCCTTCTTTCCAGACCTTCTTCTCCTTCGAAGTCACCTCCTTCACCAGGTCTCTCCCCACAATTGGAGGGACGGCGCGCGCCTTCTCGACGAGGACGTCTCTCCGGGATTCGGTCGTCGAGATGACGCCTCTCATGGACCCCTCTTCCCGGATCATCCTCGTAATCATCCGCGTATCGATTCCCCAGATCCCGACGATACCGTTTTCCCTCAGGTAATCTCCCAGCGATTTCTTCGCCCGGAAGTTGGACGGGATGTCCCAGTACTCTTTCACGATGAACCCTTCCACCCACGGGCGCCACGACTCCACGTCCTCGTCGTTCACTCCGTAGTTGCCGATTTCCGGGTACGTCATGAGGACGATCTGTCCCTTGTAGGAAGGGTCCGTCAGTATCTCCTGATACCCGGTCATCCCCGTATTGAAGATGACCTCGCCCTCCGTCTCTCCCTCGGCCCCGAATGAATATCCGGAGAAGAAAGCTCCATTTTCCAGGGCAAGGTAAGCTTTTTTCAATCCCTTCATCTGACCCGACTCTCCTCTCTATATGTCACCTTCCCGTCCACCATCGTGAGGACCACCTTCCCCTTGAGGGTCCACCCGAGGAAGGGGGAATTCCTCGACTTCGACAGGTTCACATCCTCCGTGAAAACCCATTCCCTCGAAAGGTCGACGAGCGTTATGTCAGCAGGACCGCCCTTCTCAATCTTACCTCCCTTTATTCCTATGACTTTAGAAGGGTTATATGACATAACCTTAACGAGTTCTTTAACTCCTTTCCCCGCGCTCTCCAGTGCCCGGAGGGTAAGCGGAAGGGCCGTCTGGAGGCCAATTATCCCGAATGCAGCCACGTCGAACTCGCACTCCTTCACCAGGTCCTCGTGGGGGGCGTGGTCGGTTGCCACGCAGTCGATTACCCCTTCAGCAAGTGCCTGAAGGAGGGCTTCCCTGTCTCTCTCCGTCCTGAGAGGAGGGTTCATTTTCGCTCTCGTGTTGAACCCCTCTGTCGCCTCTTCCGTGAGCGTCAGGTAGTGGGGGGCCGTCTCCGCCGTGACGGCCACTCCCCTCTCCCTTGCCCTTTTGATGATTTCGACGGCGCCGGCCGTGGAAACGTGAGCAATGTGGACCTTTGCCCCCGTGTACTCGGCAAGAGCGATGTCCCTCGCGACGGCGCAGATTTCAGACGAGGCGGGAATTCCGGGCAGTCCGAGGCGGGTCGACATCTTCCCCTCGTTGAGGCACCCTCCCTTTGAGAGGGTGATTTCCTCCTCGTGGAGAATGAGGGGAGCTCCGAACATGAGGGAGTACTCCATGGCGCGGGAGAGTATCAGTGCCGAGGCAACGGGTTTCCCGTCGTCCGAAAACGCCACAGCCCCGGCCTCGAGGAGTTCTCCCATGTTCGTCAATTCTTCCCCTTTCAGCCCCTTCGTGATAGCGGCTACCGGATACACTTTCGCCTTCCCCACCTCTCTCGCCCTTTCCACGATGTAGCGCGTCGTTTCCGGGTCGTCGTTGACGGGGTCCGTGTTTGCCATGCAGACGACGGAGGTGAATCCCCCGGCCGCAGCCGCTGCCGTCCCCGACTGGATATCCTCTTTCCACTCGTATCCGGGGTCCCGAAGGTGGACGTGCAGGTCCACGAGTCCGGGGAGGACGTGCAGTCCCTCAGCGTCTATCACCTCGACGCCCTCTCCTGCAGGGGCTTCTTCCGGAGGGACCAGGCCCGTCACCCTTCCCCCCTCGATGACGACGCAGAGCCCTTCCTTTTCCCCTTCCTCGGGGTCGACGATGACCCCTCCCTTGATCACTTTCACCGGTGCATCGCTCACGATTCAACCTCCTCTCTCACGTGTGCCAGGAGGTAGAGAATCGCCATCCTCACGGCGACACCCGCCTCTACCTGCTGGAGGATGACGGAGACGTCGCTGTCCGCCAGGTCGTCGGCGAGTTCCCATCCTCTGTTTACCGGACCCGGGTGCATGACGATGGCGTCCTCCTTCGCCAGCTTCATCCTTTCCCTGTTCAGCCCGAAATAACGGACGTACTCCCTTATGGACGGGAAGAAGCTCGATTCCATCCTCTCGAGCTGAATCCTGAGCACGATGACGACGTCTTTTCCCCTGAGCGCTTCATTGATGTCCCACGTGGCCTCAACCCCCAGTGCCTGATACTCCCGGGGAATAAGGGGGGATGGACCGCAGATGGTCACTTTGGCTCCCATCGTCGTGAGTCCGTAAATGTCCGAGCGGGCAACCCGGGAGTGCAGGATATCCCCCAGAATGAGCACGTTCAGTCCCTCAATCCTCCCCTTCACCTTCCTGATGGTGTAGAGGTCGAGGAGGCCCTGAGAGGGGTGCTCGTGCCTGCCGTCGCCGGCGTTGACGACGGGGACGGAAAGATGCCTGGCGAGGAAATGGGGCGCCCCCGACGAGGAGTGCCTCACGACGAGGACGTCGGGCTTCATGGCCTCGATGTTCCTCGCCGTGTCCAGGAGCGTCTCTCCCTTCTTCACGCTCGAGACGGCGGCGGAAAAGTTAACCACGTCTGCGGAGAGCCTCTTTCCTGCTATTTCGAAGGAGGTCCGCGTCCTCGTTGAGGGCTCAAAGAAGAGGTTGACGACGGTTTTCCCCCTGAGGGAGGGGACCTTCTTTATTTCCCTCTGGAGAATATCCTCCATCGATGCCGCGGTATCGAGGACGAGCTCAATCTCCTGGCGCGTAAAGTCCCTGAGTCCGAGAATGTCTTTCCTCGAGAGAAAATCACTCATTTTCTTCCCGCTCCCTGATGACCACCTTCCACTCCTTCACCTCCCCCTCAACCTTCACGTCAACCACCTCGCTCCTCGAGGTGGGAACGTTTCGCCCGACGAAGTCGGCCCGGATGGGGAGTTCCCGGTGCCCCCTGTCCACGAGAATCGCCAGCTGTATCGCTTTCGGCCTCCCGAAGTCGATGAGCGCGTCCATGGCCGCCCGAATCGTCCTCCCCGTGTAGAGAACGTCGTCCACGAGAACGATGGTTTTGTCGTCGATGGACCCGGGGATTTCCGTCTTTTTCAACTTCGGATGGTATCCAATTCTCGAAAGGTCGTCCCTGTAAAGGGTGATGTCGATGTATCCGGAGGGGACCTCCACCCCCTCAATCTTCTTTATCTTGTCGACGATGATGCGTGCCAGGGGAATGCCCCCCGTGCATATGCCGATGATGATGAGGTCGTCGGCCCCCTTGTTCCTCTCGAGAATCTCGTGTGCAATGCGGGAAAGGGCTCTGTCTATACTCTTGCCGTCCATGATGACCTTTTCCTTCGACCCCACGGTAAAACCTCCTTTCGGGGATTGGTCCGGGCAAAAAAAAACCTTCTCGTCCCGGGGAACGAGAAGGTTCAGAAGTTCTGTCGGTATTCTCCCATGTCTGCTCCCTTTGCTGACCTCACGGGATCAGCTTAAAAGGTGAGTTCAGTGTATCATCACCTCGAAATGGGGTCAAGGAAGAGGGAACTGCCCTTCCCTCACTTTGCCTTTTTCGAGTAAAGAGGAGAAAGTTCCCGGAGCCTGCTCACGATTTCGGGAATCTTTTCCAGCGCGTACTCCACGTCTTCCATGGTATTCCCGTAGCCGAGACTGAACCGGAGAGAACCCTGCGCATCCACGGGGTCGACGCCCATGGCGGTGAGGACGTAGGAGGGCTCCATCGACCCGGAGGTGCAGGCAGAACCGGCCGAGGCGGCTATTCCCACCATGTCGAGAGAAACGAGGAGAGCCTCACCCTCGACGTACCGGAAAGCCAGGTTCGTCGTGTTGGGGAGACGGTGCTCCCTGCTCCCGTTGACGACGACATCCTCGATCCTCTCGAGAATACCGTTTTCGAAAGCGTCCCTCAGTTTCCTGATTTCCTCTGCCTCCTTTTCCCACCCGTCAATGAGGAGGTCAAAGGCCTTCCCCATGGCGATGATTCCCACCACGTTCTCCGTGCCAGCCCTTCGACCCCTTTCCTGATGCCCGCCGTGGATGAGCGGCTCCAGGTTCAATCCCTTCCTCACGTATATCCCGCCCGTCCCCTTCAGGGCATTTATCTTGTGTGCGGAGAAGGTGATGATGTCGGCTCCCACGTCTTCCACCCGACAGGGAAGTTTCCCTATGGCCTGAACAGCGTCCGTGTGGAAGAGGATTCCCCTTTCCCTGGCGATGTTCGCTATTTCCCTCACGGGGTTGACCACACCCGTCTCGTTGTTGGCATACATCACGGAAATGAGAACAGTGTCTTTCCTGATGGACTTTCTCACGTCGTCCGGGTCGACGAAACCCTCTTTCCCCACAGGGAGGTAGGTGACGTCACACCCGATTTTCTCGAGGAACCTGCAGGTGCTTCTCACGGCCGGGTGCTCCACCGACGAGGTGATGACGTGCCCCCTCTTCTCCGGAGTGTTGAAGACGACACCTTTTATCGCCAGGTTGTCCGCTTCCGTCCCGGAACTGGTGAAGACGATTTCCAGGGGGTCGCACCCGAAGAACTTCGCTATCCTCTCCCGGGCCCACTCAATTTTCTCCCTCACCTCCCTGCCGGCCCAGTGGACAGACGAGGGGTTGCCGAAGCGCTCGAAGGT
>RFHC01000124.1 GCA_003696505.1 Deltaproteobacteria bacterium | reverse complement strand
CTCACGAAGAAACTCGGGATATACAGGCAGAATTACTGCGGGTGCGTTTACAGTTTCAGGGAGTAATTACGGAAAAGGGAAACCGTTGGGGGTAATACGAGCATCCGAACATCCGAGCATCTGAGCAACCGAAAACCGGAGCATACGAAACTCTGAACAACGGAGCACACGGACCACTGATTCCCGGAGCATTAGAACCACCGAACACCATATATCCGACTCACCGATAAACCGTTGAAAGGTACACCCGAAGAGTCGGGGAAACTCAAGTAAGCGGAGAACATCCCGGGATAGGACTGAAGTCTCGTGTCCTTGAGATAATTAACGACGGGGAAAAAATGGCGGAAGCGTGCGGGAATCGAACCCACCGGAGACGCCTCAAGACGCCTCCCAACCGGGTTTGAAGCCCGGGGGGGCCACCAGCGCCCCATCCGCTTCCGCATATGTGACTCAACTGCTGGATTTTTCCGCTTCCCTCTGCTCGCGGGCTCTCCTCTTTCTCGCCTTCTCCCTCCTCTTTCTCCTTCTGCGGAGTTCCCGCCTCCTCTCGCTGAGCGGCATTTTTCCTCCTTTCTCCCGAATTTCCCGGGGTTAAGTTTCTGTTTTCTCCGTCCGATAGAGAGTATATTCATCGGAGAAGAGTGTGGGAATTATAACACAGAAAAATGGAGGAATAATCATGACGAAGAGGGGAACAATCATCGGTATCTTTATTACCTTATTTTTCGTCGGGATTTCTGTCTCCACGTCGCTCGCCTTCGTGGGGTTCGACGTGGGCGCTCGGGGAATCTACTGGATGTCCTCTCTCGACGCCGACATGCAGACGTCTCTCGACCCTCAAAAAATCGACCTGAAAGACGACCTGAACTTCCAGGACAAGGACTTCGGGTCGGGAGAGGTCTTTCTCCGGTTCGGAAGGAATCACCTGACCGTCTCCTACACGACGCTCTCGTACTCAGCCCTCGCGAAAAGGGCCGTAACCTTCAACGGACAGAACTTCAACGTGAGCTCCGAGAGCAGGCTCGAGTACGACCAGATTGACGGCATCTACCAGTACGACCTCATCCGCTTCAACCCGGTAATCGCGAGGTTCAACATCGGTCCCATCCTGCAGGTGACCTACGTGGACGGATTTGCCGAACTGAAGCAGTCGGGAACGACGGAGCGAAAGGACTTCTCCGCTCCCATCCCGATGGTGGGAGTCGGGGCCGGAGTGGGCATTCTGAAGGACATGGTCATTCTGGAGGCCCGCGTGGCAGGCCTCGAAGTTTCTGGAAACAGGGCCATTGACGGACAGGCGGTGGTGGGCTTCGTGCCCTTCCCGTTCCTGAAGATTTTCGGCGGATACAGGATTTTCGACCTGAAAGTGGACGACAGCGACCTGAAACTGAACTACACCCTCGACGGCCCCATCGCGGGGATTCAGGTCAGTTTCTGACCCTTTCGGGACGGGGACACACCACAACTCCCCTCCCCGTGGATAAGTTCCGCACCCGGAAGGCGGATTCGGCGCGGCGAATTTGCTCCACCGGAGAGAATTCCGAAATCCGCCTTCCGATTTCCGCATTTCCGAAAAACAATTGCAAACCCTCGAAAACAACTAAATATTCCTCCCTTTTCTCCGAAAAGGCGAGTATAATTCTTTGGCGGCAGGGAGGAAAAAAAGTGAAGAAAGTCTCGCCCGACTCGGAACCTCCGGAAGAACGCGAGGGGGGTTCCGTCAGACGCTGGGTTTACACGGAAGGTAAACTGGAAGTCGTCATCTACGAGTACGA
Organism: Deltaproteobacteria bacterium; assembly: GCA_003696505.1. Taxonomy (GTDB): domain Bacteria; phylum Desulfobacterota; class Deferrimicrobia; order J040; family J040; genus J040. The sequence continues at coordinate 18,499 of RFHC01000124.1, read as the reverse complement.
CGGCGGGACCCGCTTCCCCGAGCATTCCCACCCTGAAGAGCAGGTCACGGTTGTCCTCGAGGGAGGGCTCACCTTTCACTCCGGCGGGAGGGAAGTTCACCTCGAGAAGGGGGAGATTCTCTTCATCCCGCCCTCCTTGCCGCACAGCGCAACGTCGAGAGAAGGCTGCCGGACGAGGACCATCAACATCTTCACCCCCCCACGAAAGGAGCGTCCCTGAATGAAACCGAAAAAAAACGGAAGGGAAACGAGGCACATATTCTACCGGGACCTGAACAGGGAATATCCCGTCATCGAGCGCGGGGAGGGAATTTACCTCTACACGAGAGAGGGAAAGCGCATCATCGACGGCGCGTCAGGGGCTGCCGTGGTAAGCCTTGGACACGCCAATCCCCGCCTCGTTGAAGCTCTGAAGAAGCAGGCGGAAAAGGTGGCCTTCGTCCACCTCTCCACCTTCTCGTCGGAACCGCTCCTGAAACTTGCCGACGAGATAGCCAGCGTGTGCCCTCCGCCTCTGAAAAGAGTCTACTTCACATCGGGAGGCTCTGAGGCCGTCGAGGGAGCCATCAAACTCGCCCGGCAGTACCATGTTGAGAGGGGGAACAGGGACAAGCACAAGGTCATTTCCCGATTCATCTCATACCACGGTTCAACCATCGGCGCCCTCTCCATAAGCGGACACGCCGGCAGGCGGAGCAAATACGCTCCTCTCCTCTCCTCTTTTCCGAGAATTCCCCCACCCTACTGCTACCGGTGTGCCTTCCGGGAGCACAGGAAAACTCCCCACCCTCCTCACTGCGATTTCGAGTGCGCCTATGAACTCGAGAGGGCCATCCTTTCGGAGGGGCCTGAACTCGTCTCTGCCTTCATTTTCGAACCCATCATCGGGGCATCGGCTCCCGCCGTGGCGCCGCCCGTGGGATACCTGAGGAGGATAAGGCGGATTTGCAACAAATACGACGTCCTCCTTATCGCAGACGAGGTCATGACCGGTTTCGGGAGGACAGGAAAATTCTTCGCCTTCCAGCACTACGACGCGATACCTGACATCGTCACCGTCTCCAAGTCGATGTCGAGCGGGTACTCTCCGCTCGGGGCCATCATCATCAGCGACGAAATTTACCGGGTCATCGAAGACTCCCCCACAGGAGCCTTCGTCCACGGACACACCTTCGCGGGCAATCCTCTCTCTGCCGCCGTGGGCCTCGAGGTGATACGCATCCTGAAAGAGGAAAAATACGTGGAAAGAGTTGCACAACTGGGGGAGTACCTGGCGGGAAAACTCGAAGGGCTCAAGAGGAGACATCCCACCATCGGCGACGTGAGGTGCCGGGGACTCCTGGCAGGGGTGGAATTCGTCTCGAACAGAAAAACGAAAAAACCCTTTCCCCGGGAGATGGAAGCGGCGAGAAAAATCGCAGACCTCTGCCTGGAGAAAGGGCTCTATCTCTATCCCGGCAAAGGGTCCTGCGATGGGGTCAGGGGAGACCACCTCCTCATGGCACCCCCCTACATCATAACGGAGGAGCAGATTGACGAGATGATAGAGGTGCTATCCGAGGCAATCGCCGAATTCGAGGAAACCGTCCTCTCCGAGGAAACTCACACAACCGGGCAGGCCGTCTGAGAAAGGGGAGAGAAGCACCACAAAAGGAGGGGCGTTGTGGGCGCAGGTGAATTCCTCCGTGAACTCCCTCTCACTTTCATCCCCATTTTCGTCGCAATCGACCCCTTCGGACTGATTCCCGTCGTTTCCTCAATCCTCCAGGACCACCCCCCTGAAGAAAGAAAAACCATTGTTTTCCGTGCAGTTGCGACTGCACTCCTCAGCTCAATCGGATTCGTTGCAATTGGCGAAGGCCTTTTCCGGGTCCTCGGAATCAGCGTGGCGGATTTCAAGGTCGCAGGAGGCGTACTCCTCCTCGTCGTGGCCGTGGTCGACCTGGTCCGGACGACCGAGAGAAAGAGGTGGAGTCCCGACCCGACTGTGGCAGTCGTCCCCATCGGCATTCCCCTCATCGTCGGTCCCGCCCTCCTGACGACTCTCATAGCCCTCCTCGAAAGCCACGGCATGTTTCCCACCCTCCTTTCACTTCTCGCAAACCTCGCCCTCCTCGCCCTCGTCTTCCGGATTTCCGTCGGAATAACCTCCCGGACAGGGACGACGCTCCTCCTCGCCCTTTCAAAACTCATGTCCATTCTCCTCGCCGCCATTGGAGTCCATATGATAAGAGCCGGGCTCGGATTATTCTAATTATTTGATTCTAAAGGTTATTTTTGGTTTGCCTGGCATTACTCCGTTTTAAAATTCATGAGCCCGCCTTGACACCGGGAAGGGGTCTGTGGTATCTTTCAATCACCCTTTGGGAAGGGTTCCCGACATGGACGCAGAGTCGCTTCAAAAATTGACGAGGAATTTTGTCTCTTATGAAGACCTGGCAGGAACTGCACAGACAGAACATAACCTCTATCGACGAACTGAGGAAACACATTCCTCTCACGAGGAAGGAAATTTCTGCTCTCGAGAGGATACACAGGACCCATCCGCTTAACGTCACCAGGTACTACCTTTCCCTCATAAATCCGGAAGACCCGAAAGACCCGATACGGAAGATGGTCATCCCCTCCATTGAGGAGTTTGCAGGGAGGGGATACATCGACACGAGCGGAGAATTCGACAACACAAAGGCGAGGGGTCTCCAGCACAAGTACCGGGAAACGGCCCTCTTCATCCTGACGAGTTACTGCTTCGCCTACTGCCGCTTCTGCTTCCGGAAGCGCTTCGTGGGAGTGAGCGACGCAGAGATACTCAAGGACGTGAGGGAAGCAATCTCTTACGTGAGAGAGCACCCGGAAATAACGAACGTGCTTCTCTCCGGGGGAGACGCCCTTTCCCTGTCTAACAGGCTCCTCTCCCGAATTTTAAGAGACCTGGACGAAATTCCCCACCTGAAGTACGTGAGAATCGGGACGAGAGTCCCCGTTGTCTTCCCCCAGAGAATTACCGAAGACAGGGGAATTTTGAGAATCCTGAAGCGCCACTCCAGGCCTGACCGGAGGCTCATCATTCAGACGCACTTCAACCATCCGCGAGAGCTGACGGAGGAGTCACTCGCCTGCGTCGACGCTCTCCTCAAAGCGGGACTTCTCATCCACAACCAGACCGTCCTCTTAAGAGGCGTAAACGACGACCCCGAAACACTCTCAGAACTCATGAGGAAACTCATAAAGGTGGGCGTGCACCCTTACTACGTCTTCCAGTGCAGGCCCGTCGTCGGAATTCTCCACATGCAGGTCCCCATTTCAAAAGGGATAACCATCGTGGAAAAGGCGAAGAGCAGACTTTCCGGACCGGCGAAGATGTTCCGCTACATCATGTCTCACCGGACGGGGAAGATAGAAATCGTGGGACAGGATTCGGAGAGAATCTACTTCAAATACCACCAGGCGAAAGACCCCCGAAGGGCAGGGAAGTTCTTCTCCCTGGAGAGGGATGACTCGGCGTGCTGGCTGGACGAATTGATACACACTTCCCGCCGGAAAGAAGCGCTGAAAGGTTTCGGCATCGAGTAGCATCCTTGATTCTCCTCATCCCCTTATACTAATCTTTAAATCGCGGAGAAATCATGAGCAGGAACAAAAGAGGGAAAAACCTGGAGAGGAATTCTGCGCGGTTGCTCCTCGTCTCAAACCGTCCCCCTTACTCCTTCAAAGCCGGCGAGGGTGAGGAGGAAAGTTCGGGCGAGCTCGTCCGGGGGACAGGAGGGCTCGTCTCAGCGCTGGACCCGGTGATGAAGAAGAGGGGTGGCGAGTGGTTTGCCCTGGTGAGCAGGGACTCACACCGCCACACAACGCGGGTGCGCATCAAGGACGAGGGGAACGGGCCGGGATACAAGATCAACTTCCTGAAAATCGACAGGAAACTCCTCGACGGTTTTTATCTGGGATTCTCCAACAGCACTCTCTGGCCCCTCTTCCACTGCTTCCTCGGGAGGACCACCTTCGAAAAAAAGCACTGGGAGAACTACCTGAAGGTAAACATCGAGGTGGCGAAGGAAATAGGGAAGAGGGTAAAGGCAGGAGACCTGGTCTGGGTCCACGACTACCACTTTCTCATCCTCCCGAAACTACTGAAAAGAATAAAGAAAGACATCTCAATCGCCTTCTTCCTCCACATCCCCTTCCCTCCCCCTGACATACTGCAGGCGATGCCCTGGGCGGAAGAGATTCTGGAAGGAATCCTCGGGGCAGACCTGGTGGGATTTCACACGGAAGGGTACATGCGAAACTTCCTGGACTCCGTCGAGGGACTCCTGGAATACCGGGTGGACCGGAGCAGGAGAGTCATTTTTCGGGGGGAGAGAAAAATCCGCTGCGGCAAATTCCCCATCAGCATCGACTACGAAAAGTTCCAGAAAACAGCCCTGAGCGAGGCGGTCCAGAGGAAGGTGAAGGGAATCAGGGACGCTTTCGGAGTAAAGAACCTGGGAATCGGCGTGGACCGGCTCGACTACACGAAGGGAGTCCTGGAGAGGTTGATGGCAATCGAGAGACTCCTGGAGCGTTACAGGGAACTGAGGCGGAACTTCGTCTTCATCCAGCTGACAGTGCCCTCCAGGGAAAAGGTGGCCGAATACGAAGAGATGAAAAGGGTCATTGACGAGACTGTGGGGCGCCTCAACGGAAAGTTTGCCGAGGGGGGGTGGATGCCCATCCATTATTACTACAGGTCGTTCCAGTTCGAGACCCTGGTCTCCTACTACCGGGCTGCCGACGTGGGTGTGGTAACCCCCTTGAGAGACGGGATGAACCTCGTGTCGAAGGAGTACGTCGTGTCAAAGGTAGGACTTCCGGGCGCCCTCGTCCTGAGCGAGCTGACGGGCGCGGCCGATGAACTGAAAGAGGCTTTCCTGGTCAATCCCTACGACATCGACGCAGTGGCCGACGCCATCTATGTGGCCCTCACCGTGCCTGACCACGTGAAGCGGGAAAGAATCGAGAAACTCAACAGGAGAATCATGAAAAACAACATTTACCGGTGGGTGTCCGAGTTCATGAAAGAGTGGGAGAAGGTAAGGCAGTGAACTCTCCCCCTCAGGAAGTCCTTACGAGAATCCTGAGAAAAGGAATGACCCCCTTGCTCGTCTTCGACTTCGACGGGACCCTCTCCCCCATCGTGGAGAATCCGGAAGAAGCACAAATCTCCCCGGAGGCCCTTTCCCTCCTGAAACGGCTCTCATCCATCGACAGGGTCATAACGGGCATCATGTCCGGAAGGAGTCTGGAAGACGTGAAAAAGAGGGTCCCCCTCCCTCTTCCGGTCTGGGGAGGGAATCACGGCGCCGAAGTGGAGGTGCTGGGGGAAACAAGGATTCTCATAGATACCTCCAGGCTCGAGGCCCTGAAGGAATTCGGGAAGGTCCTCTCCTCTCTCCCTCTGGACGAAAGGGTCCTCGTTGAGGATAAGAAGTTTTCCATCTCCGTTCACACCCGGAGGGTCTCCCCCGAAGAGGAAAAGGAGGTGCAGGCGCTCCTCCGGGAAAGGGTGAAAGCGTTTCCCGGACTAGCCTGGAGGAGGGGCAAGAGGGTGTTCGAGGTCTTCCCCTCCGGGGCCCCCGGTAAGGGGAAAGCCCTCTTCACCGTCAAAAAAATACTTGAAGAGAAGAGGAAAGAAACTTACTATCCTTTTTACTTCGGCGACGACGTGACCGATAAGAATGTTTACGAAGAGATGAAAAAAAGAGGGTGCGGTCACTTCACCTTCGTGGAAGGAGGCCGGGAAGTCTCCCCGGAAGGTGACCACATCGTCAACGGAATTGATGGGCTTCAGGAAGTGATGGAAAAGATTGTGGCCGCACTGAAAGGGAGCGCCTGAGGTGGAAGAGAGAGCACAGGCAAAAGCGCCGTTTCACTTCAAGGAGTTCCTCATCATCCGCAAGCCGACGGGGGTGGAGGCATCGAGCCTGAGAGAGCTCCTCGGCGTCATCCGGACAATCGACGACGACGTGATTTTCCACCACATGTACAGGGGATATCTGCGCCACGACCCGCAGCTGTGGGATTACCCCAACGACTTCGCCCGCTGGGCGAAAAACGGGCTGGAGTCCCAGATACTCGCGGAGAAACTGGCGAACGTGAACCCCTTCGAAATGAAGAACGTCGGAGACGTGAGGCAGAGCCTCATCGACGTGATTGAAGATTTTCTCTGGGAATATCAGTACATCCCCCCCGTGAGGCCCGGCTTCGAATTCCACTTCGAGCGCTCCACGGGAATCATCCTCCCCACGGACGTGACGGCACGCACGCTCCCTCAGTTCTGCGATGCCCTTTCCCGCTGCGGGGTGAGCGTCATCTACTACCACTTCTTCGAATCGAGGATACGGCTCGAGGAAAACAGGGACGACTTCTCCACGTGGATTGAGGACAACTTCGGGCTCTCCGACCTGGCATCAGCCATCAGAAAAATAGACTTCTACCTCTACTCGCTCGAAGACCTGAGGACGAAACTCCTCCGGATGATCAAGTACTACGTGAAACACGGACGCGTCGGGAGGCACACGTGAAGCTGGAAGACTACATTCCCGTCGTCGGAGCGGAGTACATCAACCAGCTGGAAAGGCTCGCACGGCCCCTCAAAGGGCTGCGGGTCCTGAACGTGAACTCCACGAAAAAGGGAGGAGGAGTCGCCGAACTCCTCAACAGGACCGTCCCTCTCATGAACGAACTGGGAATCGAAGCTCGCTGGGAGGTCATCGAGGGGGATGCCCAGTTCTTCAAAACGACGAAATCGATGCACAACTCCCTCCAGGGCGACAAAATCACCATTCCCCGGGAGGACCTGGACCACTACATAGAGGTGAACGTTGAGAACGGGAGGAAACTCTCCTTCGACGCGGACATCGTCGTCATCCACGACCCACAGCCCGCCCCCCTCATTCGATACAGGAAGGAAGGGCAGCACTGGGTCTGGAGGTGCCACATCGACATCGCCCGTCCCTGGCGGGACACCTGGAATTTCCTCAGGCAGTTCGTCTCTCAGTACGACTGCAGCATCTTCTCCATGGCGAAATTCTCGCAGAATCTCCCCCACCCGCAATATCTCATAACGCCGGCCATTGACCCCTTGAGCGAGAAGAACGTGGACCTTCCGAACTCCGAAGCGAGGAAAATCGTGGAGAGTCTGGGGGTGAAGCTGGACAAACCCCTCATCGTCCAGATTTCCCGGTTTGACCGGTTCAAAGACCCGGTAGGGGTCATAAAGGCATTCCGGATGGCACGGAAGTTCAACGAGTGCCGCCTCGTCCTCGCCGGCGGGGGAGCCACCGACGACCCGGAAGGAGAGGAAGTTTACCGCCAGGTCATTCAGGAGGCGGAGGGAGACCCGGACATCCACGTCCTCATGCTCCCCCCTGAAGCCCACCGTGTCATCAACGCCCTTCAGAGATGCGCCACCATCGTCATGCAGAAGTCGACGAAGGAAGGATTCGGACTGACCGTAACCGAAGGGATGTGGAAGGGAAAACCCGTCATCGGCGGCGCAGTGGGAGGAATCACCGTTCAAATCTACGATTACCGGACGGGATTCCTCGTCCACTCCATCGAGGGTGCGGCCTACCGGATACGGTATCTCCTCAACAGGCCCGAGATGATGAGGAAGATTGGAAAGAGCGCGAAAGAGTTTGTGAGAAGCAACTACCTCATCACGAGAAACGTCCGGGATTACCTCCTCCTCTTCCACTCCATCCTCTACGGCCACGGCGAGACCATCGTCCTCGAGGGGGCAGAGTAGAGGAAATTTGCATAAACCCCTCCTTCTCCTGTTGACAGATAGATTCTACTCATCGTAAAATTTCTACCAATTGTAAAAAATAAGCGAGGACGAAAATCGTGTGTGGAGAAAGGATGAAAACCCGGGTTTTGAGACCGATTGCTGCCTCGGCACTCCTCTTCTTCCTCATCCTTCTCGGGCCGTCGCAGGGATGGTCGGGGGAGTCGGGAGAGGAAGTCAGGACGTATTCCCCGGAGAAACCGGTGACGGTGGAAACCTTCATTCAGGAAGTGGTCGAGAGGAATCCTGACCTGAAAAAGATGAAAAACAGGACTCTCTCGGCCAGGGAAGGGATAGAGCCCGCCGGGACTCTCCCCGACCCGGTTATTGGGATTTCCCTTACCAACATACCCGTAGACGAGTTTGTCTTTTCCAGGGAACCCATGACGTCGAAGGACTTCTTCATCTCCCAGAAAATCCCCTTTCCCGGAAAGCTGGGGCTGAAGGAGGAGATTGAGAAACTGCGCTCCGCCTCGCTGGAGGAATCGACGGAATCGGTGAAAGTCCGCCTGGCCTTCGTGGCGAGGAAAGCGCTCTTCGCGCTGGCTGAAACACGGAGAGAGAGAGAAATCACGGAGAAGACGAAAGTGCTCTTCAAAGAGTACCTGGAAGCGGCACGAAAACTCTACTCCGTCGGCAAGGGGCGCCAGCAGGACGTCTTCCGCGCCCAGACAGAAATTTTCAATCTCGACAGGAAACTGGAGAAGCTCGGAAAGAGGGAAAAGGACCTGGTCTCCCTCCTCAACACTCTCCGGTCGGCGCCCGTCGACACTCCCATCCGGGTGACGGGGCTTCCGGAAACGGGCACCCCGGTTGCTCCGTTAGAAGAGCTCGTGGAGAAGGCGAAGGGGGAAAACCCCTCTTACCGGGCCCAACTCGATAAGGTTCGAATGGCGGAAAAGATGGTTCGCCTTGCGGAAAAGAACCTCTATCCAGACTTTACCCTTCAACTGAGGTACCGCCAGCGGGAGAGGAGAACCGACTACGTGACGGGGGCCGTCGCACTCAACCTCCCCATCTTCGCGGGGAGAAAGCAGAAAAAAATCGTGAAGAAAAACGAATACAATCTGCTCTCAGCGAGAGAAGAGGCCCGCTCTACCCTGGAAAAAATACAGAACGACCTGAAGGAAGCGCTCAACTCCCTTCAGGATGCGGAAAGGGAGCTCTCCATCCTGAGAAACGCGGTTCTCCCGGAAGCGAGGAAAACGGTGGAATCCGCCCTCAGTTCCTATTCTGTGGGGGACCTGGAGTTCAACTCCCTCGTCCGGGCAGCCCTCCAGCTTTACAAATATGAAATAGAAGAAGCCCGTCTGGTCATGCTCTCGCGCATTTCCCGGGCGAAGATAAAGATGCTCACCGGAGAAATCTGAAGGAAAAGGGGTCCGTCATGAAGAAAGGAAAGATTGCACTCATCATCGCCGCGGCACTCATCATCGGGGGTGCCGGAGGATATTTCCTCAGCGGGAAGCTGTCGGGCCGGCACGGGGAGATGAAAATGGAGGCAAAACACGCGTCTCCGGAAAAGACGGCGCAGGGAGAAAAAGGAGCAGCAGAGAAACCGTCAAAGACTCTCTACACGTGCCCCATGCATCCCTTCATCATCACGGAAGAGCCCGGCGCGTGCCCCATCTGCGGTATGACCCTCGTCCCCGTGAAGGGAGGCGGCGAAGAGAAAGCAGAGGAAGAAAACGCCATAAAAATCTCACCCGTGGTCAAGCAGAACATGGGGATAAGGACGGGAGTCGTTGAAGAAAAACCGCTCGTCCGCCTGGTGAGAACGTACGGGAGAGTCACCTACGACGAGAAGAAGATATCCGTGGTCAACACCAAGGTGATGGGGTGGATAGAAAAACTCTACGTCAACGAAACGGGACAGTTCGTGAAGAAGGGAGACCCTCTTCTCGAAATATACAGCCCCGGCCTCGTCGCGACGGAGAGAGAGTACCTCATCGCGCTGGAGCACAGGGAAGAGGTGCAGGGAAGCCCATACCGGGAGGTGGTTGAGTCGGCGGAGAAACTCCTCCAGGCAGCCAGGGAGAGACTCCTCCTCTGGGATATAGGAGAGGACGAAATAGCGAAACTGGAGAAAACCCGTCGCGTGGAAAAGACTCTCACCATCACGTCTCCCGCCACGGGGTTTGTCATCGCGAAAAATGCTTTCGAGGGAACGCACGTGAAAAAGGGAGCGGAACTTTTCCGCGTGGCGGACCTCTCCACGCTCTGGGTGGAGGGGGACGTCTACGAGTTCGAACTTCCCTGGGTCCGGGTGGGACAGGATGTAGACGTCACCCTCGACTACATCCCGGGGCGGACCTTCCACGGGAAAATCTCCTACATCTACCCTTACCTCGAGGGAAAGACGAGAACCGCCCGGGTCAGGGTGGAAGTGGAGAACGAGGGAAACGTGCTCAAGCCTGACATGTACGCCCACCTGACGATTCACGCAGACCTGAAGAAAACCTCCCTCGTCGTTCCCACGGAAGCCGTCCTGAGGACGGGAGTGCGCAACATCGTCTTCATAGAAAAGGGCGAAGGAGAGTTCATCCCCAGGGAGGTTACGCTCGGCGTGGACCTGGGTGACGGGCTCGTCGAAGTCGCGTCCGGTCTCGAGAGAGGGGAAAAAATCGTCCTCTCCGGACAGTTCATGCTCGACTCTGAAAGCTCAATCAGGGAAGCCATCAGGAAGATGAGGAGCAGCGGCCAGGAAAGCGGCGCTGAGAGCACGGGACACCAGGGGCACGCTCACTGAGGAGAAAAGAACCAGGGAGAACAGGGGACAATGCTGAAGAAAATCATCGAGTGGTCGGTCAAGAACAGGTTCCTCATCATCCTCGCGACGGTTTTCCTCGTCGCCTGGGGAATATACGCCATGGTAAATATCACCCTGGACGCCATCCCCGACCTTTCCGACGTCCAGGTCATCATCTACACGGAATACCCGGGTCAGAGCCCGCAAATCGTGGAAGACCAGGTTACGTATCCGCTGACTACGGCGATGCTCTCCGTTCCCGGCGCCCGCGTCGTCAGGGGTTACTCCTTCTTCGGCTACTCCTTCGTCTACATCATCTTCGAGGACGGGACCGACCTCTACTGGGCACGAAGCCGGGTGCTGGAATACCTCAATTACGTCAGTTCACGCCTCCCCGAGGGGGTAACGCCCGTCCTCGGGCCCGACGCGACGGGAGTGGGGTGGGTCTACGAGTACGTTCTGGAAGATACGAGCGGGAAACATGACCTGGCGCAACTCAGGTCAATCCAGGACTGGTTCCTCAAGTACGAACTGGCTGCCGTGCCCGGAGTCTCCGAGGTGGCGAGCATCGGCGGATTCGTGAAGCAGTACCAGGTCGTCGTGAATCCGGACAAGCTCGCTGCATTCAACATCCCCCTGAAAAAGGTGAAGATGGCACTTGCCCGCTCCAACAGGGACGTGGGTGGCCGCCTCATTGAAATGGGGGAGACGGAATTCATGGTGCGGGGACTCGGCTACATTCAGGGCATCGAGGACATCGAAAACATCTCCCTCGGAGTTTACCGCGGCACGCCCGTGAGGATTAAAGACGTGGCAGACGTGCGACTCGGCCCGGAGCTCAGGCGGGGAATCGCCGACCTGAACGGAGAGGGAGACGTCGTCGGTGGAATCATCGTCATGCGGTGGGGCGAAAACGCCCTGAAAACGATCGACCGGGTGAAGGAGAAGATCAAGTCCATCGAAAAGTCTCTCCCTGAAGGGGTGAAAATCAGGCCCGTCTACGACAGGTCCGCCCTCATCAAGAGGGCTGTGGCCAACCTGAGGGAGAAACTCATCGAGGAGAGCCTCGTCGTCGCGCTCGTCTCAATCATTTTCCTCCTCCACTTCCAGAGCGCCCTCGTGGCAATCATCACGCTCCCCATCGCCATTCTCATCTCCTTCATCATCATGTTCTACCAGGGGATAAACGCGAACATCATGTCCCTCGGGGGAATTGCCATCGCAATCGGCGCCATGGTGGACGCCGCCATCATCATGGTGGAAAACATGCATAAATACCACGAGCACTACCCCGACAGAAACGTCTGGGTCAACGTCATAGAATCGACTCACGAAGTCGGCCCGGCTCTCTTTTACTCGCTCCTGGTCATCACCGTCTCCTTCCTCCCCGTCTTCGCCCTGGAAGCTCAGGAAGGGCGCCTCTTCAAGCCTCTGGCGTACACGAAGACCTACGCAATGGCAGCGGCCGCACTCCTCGCCATAACCCTCCAGCCCGTCCTGATGGGATACTTCATCCGCGGGAAAATCCTCCCCGAGGAGAAAAACCCGATTAACCGCTTCCTCATCAAGATCTATCACCCCATCGTCGACTTCGTCGTGAAATACCGCAAAACCACCATCATCATCAACCTGGTCCTCCTCCTGAGTCTCGTCATTCCCGCCACGAGAATAGGGTCGGAGTTCATGCCTCCTCTCTACGAGGGGGACCTCCTCTACATGCCCACGACCTTCCCGGGCATATCGATTACGAAAGCGAAAGAACTCCTTCAGCAGACGGACCGCATCATCAGGTCATTCCCCGAAGTGAAGGACGTTTTCGGGAAAATCGGTCGCGCTGAAACGGCGACGGACCCGGCGCCCCTCTCCATGATTGAGACGACCATCACCCTGAAACCCGAGAGCGAGTGGCGCCCCGGCATGACGCCGGAAAAACTCATCGAAGAACTGGACAGGGCCGTTCAGTTCCCCGGCCTCACCAATGCCTGGACGATGCCCATCAAGACGAGAATCGACATGCTCTCCACCGGAATCAAGACACCTGTGGGGATAAAAATCATGGGCGACGACCTGGACACGCTCGTCAAGATTGGAGAGCAGATAGAAGCCGTCGTCCGGGAGGTCCCCGGCACTCTCTCCGCCTTCGCCGAGAGAATAACGGGGGGAAACTACGTGGACTTCGACATCGACCGGGAGGCCGTCGCCCGCTACGGCCTCACCGTTGGAGACGTCCAGGACATCATCATGAGCGCCATCGGCGGGATGAACGTCACCCAGACGGTGGAAGGACTCGAAAGGTACCCCGTGAACGTGAGGTACCCGGAGGATTTCCGTCAGGACCTGGAAAGCCTGAAACGGGTCCTCGTCCCCACGCCCACGGGAGCGCAGGTGCCCCTGGGACAGCTGGCGGAGATAAAGGTCCACAAAGGTCCCGCAACGATTAAGAGCGAGAACGCCCGCAGGACTCTCTGGGTCTACGTCGACATAAGGGGAATCGACGTCGGCACCTACGTGAACAACGCGATGAAAGCCGTCTCCGAGAGGGTCAAACTGCCTCCCGGGTACAGTCTCGTCTGGAGCGGGCAGTTCGAGTACATGCAGAGGGTGAAGAAGAAGCTCTTCCTCGTCATCCCCCTCACTCTCTTCATCGTCTTCCTCATCATCTACTTCAACACGAAGTCGATGATTAAGACGAGCATCGTCATGATTACCGTCCCCGTCTCCCTCGTCGGTGCATTCTGGTCCCTCTACCTCCTGGGCTACCACCTCTCAGTGGCCGTCTGGGTGGGAATCATCGCCCTGGCGGGACTCTCGGCAGAAACGGGAGTGGTCATGCTCCTCTACCTGGACGTGGCCTACGAAGATGCCAGGGAGAAGGGACTCATGAAAACGACGCGGGACCTCCTCGAAGCAATTCACCACGGCGCCGTCAAGAGAGTGAGGCCGAAAATCATGACGGTGGTGACCATCATAGCGGGACTTCTCCCCATCATGTGGAGTCACGGGGCAGGAGCGGACACGATGAAGAGAATCGCCGCACCCATGATAGGAGGGGTCATAACATCTGCTCTCATGGAGCTCGTCCTCTAGCCGACAATCTTCTACATATGGAAGGTCAGATACGTGTCGAAGGAAGAGGAATAAGACGGAGCAAAGAAAGTGAAAAAGCCCCGCCTTCTAAGAAGCGGGGCTTTTTTTCAATTCAGGAAGGAACGATTCCCTGACTCCAGAGCGAGAGAGATGATATGAATCTGTGAATTCTCTCCATGATGAGGGGAGGAAGTGACCTCCCCTCCTTTTCGACCCTTTCGAGGTACTTTCCCACTTCCCGCGCTGACTTTCCGAGAAACTCCCTCACCTGACGATCGCCCTCGGGCCGGTCTCCCCATATTTTCCTCGGGCCTTCGTGCCCTCCCTCCGCCAGATACCAGTCTCTGACCCGGAGAAATCCCGCAAGAAAGAGGGGGAAACCCAGTTCCGTGAGGATGGGAGGGAGACCGGAGAGGAGCGCGTCCAACGTCTCCCGGTGGGGAGAAAAGTCGTCCTCGTAGGAAATCATGAGGTGACCACCCGGAGGAATCACACCCCTGAGGGAGAGGAAAACTTCCACCGTCTGTCCCATTTCATGGATGTCGATGACCCCTCCATCGGGGAATGCGACGCTGGGAATATACCTCGCGTCCATCCACCCTCTGATGCCGTGACGCCCTCCCCTGCTCAGAATCCCTTCAATGAAGGGAGCGGACCTGACGCGTCCCTCCCTCTCGAGACAGAGGGTAACTCCGTACCATCCTGCCGTCCTGAGGGGAACGAACTGACCCACGACGACGCGGCACCCGCAGAGGGACCTCGATCCGATACGGTCGAAGAAGTCAGAGGAGGCAGGTTTTTCTTGCGAGCTCTTCATCGAAGACCTTTCTGTTTTCGCTGTAATCCACGGGGACTTCTATGAGCTGGACCCCACCTTCCGAGAAGGCGTCCTCAATGGCTCTCGCCAGGTCTTCCCCTTCTTTCAATTTCCTCCCTCCTGCACCGTAACTCCTCGCGTAAGACACGAAGTCGGGGTTCCCGAACCTGAGACCAAAAGAGGGATACCCCATCGACTCCTGCTTCCACTCGATCATCCCGTATCCGTCGTCCCGGAGCACGAGGACGACGAGGTCCAATCCAAGCCTGATTGCCGTTTCCATCTCCTGAGAATTCATCATAAAACCCCCGTCTCCCGCGACACAGAGAACCCTTTTCCCTGGGGAAACAATCTTTGCGGCGATCGCCGAAGGAAGCCCTGCTCCCATGCTCGCCAGCGCGTTGTCGAGGAGAAGACTGTTCGGGGAAAGGGCCGGGTAATTCCGGGCGAACCAGATTTTATACATGCCGTTATCGAGGGTCACGATGTCCTCATCTCTCATGGCCTTCCTCACGTCGGACACGATTTTCTGAGGAAGGAGAGGATACCTGTCCCGGTCAGTCCCCTCTCTTATGTGTTCATCGAGGTATTTTTTTATTTTCATCACGTAAGAGAAATCCCACTCACGCCGGCCTGAGAGTTCTCCGGCAAGCAAATCGAGCGCCGCGGAGACGTCTCCGACGATCTCATGGTGCGGGAAATAGACCTCGTTTATCCGGGAGACCGTACAGCTCAGGTGAATCACCTTCCTCTCCTCATCCCTCCCCATGATGAAAGGAGGCTTCTCCGTCGGGTCGTGCCCCACGTTTATGATCAAATCGGCCCTGTCAATGGCACAGTGAATGAAGTCGCCGGAGGAGAGCGCCGCCGTCCCGAGAAAGAGGGGGTGATCTTCGCGAATGCCCCCCTTCCCCATTTGAGTGTTGAAGAAGGGAATTCCCGTGGTTTCGACAAATCTCACGAGGGAACCCCTCACTTCCTTCCTGTTCGCACCGGCGCCGATGAGCAAAAGAGGGGTCCTCGCTTTCTCTATCATTTCTGCACCTATCCGAATCGAACTCTCAGAAGGAACAGGGAGCCGGGGAGACTGGAGAACGAGGGGAGACCCTGACGCTTCCTCCCCGGCCACATCCTCCGGAAGCTCCAGGTGGACGGGGCCCGGCCTCTCCTCCTCCGCCTGCCTGAACGCTTCCGCGACGAGAAAGGGAATTGAAGAGGGGTGGACAATCTGCCTGTTGAACTTCGTCACGGGGTTCATCATCTCAATCGTGTCCACCACCTGAAAAAGTCCCTGCCTCCTCAGGGAAACAGGTTTCTGCCCCGTGATAAAGAGCATCGGCATCCCGCCGAGATACGCGTAGGCCACAGCGGTGACGAAATTTGTCGCCCCCGGCCCCACTGTGGAGAGGCAGACCCCCGTCTTCCCCGTCAATCGCCCGACTGTCGATGCCATAAAGCCTGCGCTCTGCTCGTGCCTCGTCACGACGAATTTTATCGCCGACGTCCTGAGAGACTCGAGCAGGTCCAGGTTCTCTTCTCCCGGAACCCCAAAGATGTGCGTCACTCCCTCTCCCTCGAGACAGGACACGAGGAGGTCGGACGCTTTCATGCTCACTTCCTCCTTCATTTAACAGTGAGATTCCGGGAGAGGGGAAAGGATTCTCTCTGATAAGGGGGTGATTTCCGGGGGGCGAACCGGTCCTTTAACCCTGGAAAATAGAGAGAGTCTCTTCCATCCTTTCTTTTACGCGGGAGAGGATATCCGCCTCGTCCTCTTCCGTGAGGCCGTATTTATCCATGAGGCCGGGGAAATGCTCGGAGGGTCTGTAATTCTCCTTAGAAACGATTTCTCCCCGGTAGCACATCTCATCGGCCAGGTGGATGAACTCCGAAATCGTGTTGTCCGACATGATATGTCCCGAGGGGTATTCACCAGGAGCGTGGTGGTACCGAACCCCCTCGCAGATAAACTCGGGAATGTGCCAGAGGTTGAGGACGAAACTCCCTGCCTCGGCGTGGTTGACTCCGAGGACTTCTGTCTCCGCATCCAGGAGAGACTTCCCTCCTCCGTTGACCCTGTCAACGATTTCCTCCTTCCATCCTTCGGGATGAGAAGCGATGACGAACTTTCCGATGTCGTGGAGGAGGCCGGAGGTGAAGAAGAAGTCGGTATTCCCCTTCCCGAGTCGCTCGGCCACGGCCTCCGTGCCGATTGCCACGGCGATGGAGTGTTTCCAGAGTTCCTCTCCCGGGAGGTCGTAGTCGCTCTTCATTCTCCTGGCCACAGTCGACATGAGCATGGTCATCGCCGTCTGGAGGAGAAACCTCTGTCCCAGCCGCATGACCGCTTCCCGGACAGATTGAATCCAGGAAAGGCCGCCGAAGTAAGCGGAGTTGGCAATACGGAGAATGTGCGCGGTGAGTCCGGGGTCGAACTCGATGAGCTTGACGATTTCCTCCGTCCTGGCGTCAGGGTCCTGAAGCATCCTGACCAGTTTCACCGACGATGTCGGGATTTCCCTGACGCTCTGAAGTTTCTCCAGAGTCTCTTCCCTTTTCCCCATTCTCCGCCTCTCCTGTTTTATTTCCCTTCAATTATTCGGAACAGGGTCGGGAAACTTTAACCTGTGGATAAAGAAAAGGGAGGGGAATAGGGTTCCCCTCCCTCAAATGACGTGAAATCCCGGGCGGAATCGTCAGTCGGCGATTTCCACCACTTCGATGTCGAAGATGAGGTCCTTCCCCGCAAGGGGATGGTTCGCGTCGAGGGTGACCTTGTCGTCGGTAATCTTGGTGACCGTCACTGCCACGGTCCTTCCATCCTGCTGCGGTATCTGCAGTTGCTGCCCCTCGAAGGGGTTGATGTGGGGAGGGAACATGCTCTTTTCGACCTCGAGGACGAGTTCCTCTCTGTGGGGACCGAAAGCCTCTTCCGAGGGGATGTTCACCTTCTTTGACTCTCCCACCGCCATGCCGATGACGGCGTTCTCAAAACCCGCTATCAACTTCCCTTCTCCCACCGTGAACTCAAGCGGGTCCCTCTCGCGGGAAGAGTCGAAAACCGTTCCGTCCTCGAGACTCCCCGTGTAATGCACCTTTACCGTGTCTCCTGCCTTGACCTGTCTTGCCATTAAGTTCCTCCTTTGCTGTGGTGCCGAACCAGGAGGGAAGATAATAGCGGGTATTACCTTTCCTGCCGGTGGACCAGAAAAATATTAAATGGTGGGCGCTAGAGGATTTGAACCTCTGACTTCCACCGTGTGAAGGTGGCACTCTACCACTGAGTTAAGCGCCCACCGAACACAAATTATATTTTACCCCAGGGCGCGATTTAATCAAGACGAAATACTCCCCTTCCCCTCAAGGAGGCGTCGAAGGCGGGGAAGGAGAGTCCCGGAGACCGCCTCCCTGTTTTCCTCCGTGAGAGTGACCAGGTCGACGGAAGGATGCCCCTTTACCTCTTCAATGAGCCCGGAGCCCTTAAGGGCCACCGTCCCGAGGAGAACCGTTTCTTCCGACTCGAGAAGAGCCCGGACGAACTTAACGAAGGTCTCTGAAAAACACTCCATCTTCCCCACCTCGTCGATGACGAGGAGGTCCGCCTCTCCCCGGGACTCCTCCATGCGGCGGACGACCTCGTCGAGACCGTCGAGGAAAACCCTGTAGCGCCCCACGCGGTAGGGAGAGGCGCCAGACAGAGAAGCAAGGGGAAAACTTTCCCCGCTCGTGGTTTTCAGGATGAACCCGACCCGCCTCCCCCCTTCTCTCACCTCTTCCGTGTAAAACCCTTCTACCCTCACTCCCGGAAGGGACGAGAGTATCTTTTTCACCAGGGTAGTCTTTCCGACGCGGGGTTTTCCCGTGATGAATATTTTTTTCTTCACGGGAGGACCCCCAGCTTTTTAAGGTCCCTCCTCAACTTTTCCGGGCCTTCGAAGAGAAGACCCTGAAGACCTGCCCGGCGAGCCCCCTCCACGTTCTCCTCGACGTCGTCAACGAAAAGGGTCTCAGCAGGTGG
>RFHC01000019.1 GCA_003696505.1 Deltaproteobacteria bacterium | reverse complement strand
CAGAGGGTCATCTACCGAATCATCCCCGACCAGGCGACCATGTTTCTCGAACTGAAGTCCGGGGGAATCGACTTCATGAACCTGACGCCGCTCCAGTACACGAGGCAGACGAACACGGAGGAGTTCCGGAAGAACTTCCGGAAGTACCGCTACCTCTCCTTCGGATACACCTACCTGGGATATAACCTGAGGAATCCCCTCTTTCAGGATAAGAAAGTCCGCCAGGCTCTCTCCTACGCCATCAACAGGGAGGAGATTATCCAGGGAGTCCTCTTCGGGCTCGGCAGGGTGGCCACGGGTCCCTACAAGCCGGGAACCTGGGCGTACAACCCGAACGTGAAGAAGTACGATTACAACCCGGAGAAGGCGAGAAAACTCCTTGAGGAGGCCGGCTGGAAGGACGTGGACGGAGACGGGATTCGGGAAAAGGACGGGAAAGAGTTCAGGTTTACCATCATGACGAACCAGGGGAACGAGTCGAGAGCGAAAACGGCTGTGCTCATTCAGAAGTACTTCAAAGAGGTTGGCGTCGCCGTGAAGATTCGGGTCGTGGAGTGGGCGGCATTCATAAACGAGTTCATAGACAAGAGGCGCTTCGAGGCGGTCATCCTGGGGTGGTCGATTGGACAGGACCCGGACCAGTACGACATCTGGCACTCGAGCAAGACGGGGCCGAAGGAACTGAACTTCATCGGATATAAGAACCCCGAGGTGGACGAACTTCTCGAGAAGGGGAGGCGGACCTTCGACAGGGAGGAGAGGAAGAAGTATTACTGGCGTTTCCAGGAGATTCTCGCCGAGGAGCAACCCTACAACTTCCTCTACGTCCCTGAGGCGCTCCCCGCTGTTCACAGGAGGTTCCGCGGGATAGAGCCGGCTCCGGCGGGAATCATGCACAACTTCATCCACTGGTACGTCCCGGAAGACGAGGTGAAATACAGGAGGTTCTGAAACCCGGCATGGCGAGGTATCTGGCAAAGAGACTCGCTTTCATGGTTCCACTCATCATCGGAATCACTATCATTACCTTTGTCGTCATCCACCTCGCCCCGGGCTCCCCCACCGGACTTGCCACCGACATGAACCCGAAGGCGGGGAAGGAAGCCCGGGAGAGGCTCATGAAGTACTACGGGCTCGACAAGCCCCTCCACGTCCAGTACCTCCTCTGGCTGAAAAGGGTTGTGACCCTCGACTTCGGGAACAGCTTCATGCCCGACGGGAAACCGGTTATCGAGAAAATCAAGGAGAGACTCCCCATAACTATCCAGATAAACGTCCTTTCCATGCTCGTCATCCTCTCCGTTGCCATCCCTCTCGGGGTCCTTTCAGCCGTGAAGAAGGATTCCCTCTTCGACCGCTCAACCACCGTCTTCGTCTTCATCGGGTTCGCCACTCCCACTTTCTGGCTCGCCCTCCTCTGCATGATTCTCTTCGGCGTGAAGCTGGGGTGGCTCCCCATATCGGGTATTAACTCCCTCGACTATGACAAGCTCACCCTTGCGGGGAAGATTGTGGACAGGGCGAAACACCTTCTCCTCCCCGTTCTCATAGGCGCTTTTGGCGGGCTCGCAGGTCTCTCGCGCTATATGAGGTCCAACATGCTCGAGGTGATTCGGCAGGATTACATCGTCACGGCAAGGGCGAAGGGGCTTCCGGAGAAGGACGTGGTCTTCAAGCACGCCATGCGCAACGCCCTCCTTCCCGTCATTACCATTCTGGGGCTTTCGGTGCCGGAGTTGATTGGTGGGTCGGTCATTTTCGAGACCATCTTCGCCATCCCGGGGATGGGCCGCCTTTTCTTCCAGAGCGTGCTTTCCCGCGACTATCCCGTCGTCATGGGGATTCTCTTCATCGGGGCGATTCTCACCCTTCTGGGGAACCTCCTGGCGGATATCGGCTACGCCCTGGCTGACCCGAGAATCAGGGAGGGTGTTGAATGAGGCGGGGGTCGCTTCTCCACGACTTCCTCTCCCGGCTGGTGCGGAACAAACTCGCCATGGCAGGGCTGGCGATTATCCTCTTCTTCTTCGTTCTCTCTCTCTTTCCTCAATACTTCGCGCCCTACGACCCGAACCAGGTGGACGTCACCTCTATCCTGGCACCTCCTTCCAGGGCTCACCCCATGGGGACGGATGAGCTGGGGCGAGACGTGCTTTCCCGGATGATTTACGGTGCGCGCATTTCACTCAAAGTGGGTTTCGTTGCCGTGGGCATTGCAGTCCTCATCGGGACGGCGGTGGGGCTGCCGGCGGGTTACTACGGCGGCTGGGTCGACTCCCTCCTCATGAGGTTCGTGGACGTGATGCTCTGTTTTCCCACCTTCTTCCTCATCCTGGCCGTCATCGCTTTCCTCGAGCCTTCCATCATGAACATCATGATAGTAATCGGCGTCACCGGGTGGATGGGCGTCGCCCGCCTCGTGCGCGCCGAAACCCTCTCGCTGAGGGAAAGGGATTTCGTTCACGCCGCGAGGGCCCTCGGCCAGTCGGACTTCGTCATCATGGTGAGGCACGTGCTTCCGAATGCCCTCTCTCCCGTCCTCGTGGCTGCCACCCTCGGCGTTGCCGGAGCCATTCTCGTGGAGTCTTCTCTCTCCTTCCTCGGAATCGGGGTCCAGCCTCCCACTCCTTCGTGGGGAAACATCCTGACGGCGGGGAAAGACAACATCGAGTTCGCCTGGTGGCTCTCGTTTTACCCGGGAATCGCCATCCTCCTCACCGTTCTCGGGTATAATCTCCTCGGCGAGGGGATCAGGGATTCCATCGACCCGAGGCTCAGATGACGCAGGCGCTCCTTTCTGTGGAAAACCTTGCCGTGGGATTTGACCTCCCCGAGGGGAGGGTAATGGCGCTGAGGGACGTATCCTTCCAGATACGTGAAGGAGAGGTCTACTCTCTCGTGGGGGAATCGGGGTGCGGGAAAACGGTGACGGCCCTTTCGGTCATGCGACTCCTCCCCCGGCCTCCCTCTTTCGTCGAGGCGGGGAAAATCGTTTTCAAGGGAAGAGACCTCCTCTCCCTCTCCGAGGAGGAGATGCGGCGGCTGCGGGGAAGGGAGATGGCCATGATTTTTCAGGAACCCATGACCTCTCTCAACCCCGTCTTCACCGTGGGATACCAGATAGCGGAGGTGTTCGTCGCCCACGGCGTCTGCTCCTGGCGGGAAGGGATGGAAAGAGCAGTTGAGCTGTTGCGCAAGGTGAAGATTCCCGACCCGGAGAGGAGGGTGAAGGAGTATCCCCATCAGTTGAGCGGGGGGATGAGGCAGAGAGTGATGATTGCCATGGCGCTCGCTTTGAACCCCGCTCTCCTCATCGCGGACGAGCCGACGACGGCGCTGGACGTGACGGTGCAGGCGCAGATTCTCGAACTGATGGGAGAACTCCAGAGGGAGAGGGGGATGTCGGTCCTCCTCATTACCCATGACCTGGGGATAGTGGCGGAGGTGGCGCACAGGGTTGCCATCATGTACCTGGGGAAAATCGTCGAGGAGGCGGGGGTGAGCGAACTCTTCGAGAGACCCCTTCATCCGTATACGAAAGGGCTCCTCCGCTCTCTTCCACCCCTCGATGGAGGGGAGAGAAAACTGACGCCCATACCGGGGCT
>RFHC01000018.1 GCA_003696505.1 Deltaproteobacteria bacterium | reverse complement strand
TCCTTGTTCACGAGGATAAAAACCCGAACACGCGCGGGGCGTTAGAGATGAAGATTGCCCCCGCGACAGGAGGGAAGGACTTCGAGGGGACCCTGGAGGCGCTCAAGCGGGGAGACGTGAAGCTCCTCTTCGTCTTCGGGTCGTGTCTCGGCGACCTTCCCGCCGACGAGGTGAAGGAACTCCTGTCAAAGGCGGAATACGTCGTCAACATCGCGCCCAACGAGAGCCCCGTCTCCGAGGCGAGCACTCTCGTTCTCCCCTCCGCCTCTTTTGCGGAGAAGGAGGGAACGTACACGAACTTTAAAGGGCGCGTGCAGAGGTTCTTCCGCGCCTTCCCGCCCCGGTACGCCGCGAAGGACGACCTGGAGATTCTCACGAGGCTGGCGAGGAAACTGGGAGCGTCGTGGGAGTTCAAGACGGCGGAGGAGGTTTTCGCTGAACTCGCCGGGAGGGAACCCTTCTTCGCAGGCTTGAGTTACCAGACCGTCGGGTATTACGGAATCCAGGTGGGAGAGAAGGTGTGACGATGCTCATCGACCTGCTCATCGTAATCGTCAAGATTGCCATTATGCTCGCTTTCGTCCTCGGTCTCGTTCCCGTCCTCGTCTGGGCGGAGAGGAAGGGGGCGGCATTCATTCAGGACCGGATGGGCCCGGCAAAAGCGGACATCTTCGGCCTCAGGCTGGCGGGCCTCTTCCACCCTCTGGCGGACGCGCTGAAACTCCTCTTCAAGGAGGACTTCGTCCCCGAGGATGCCCATCCCCTCTTTTACCGGCTCGCGCCCGTCTTCGCCATGGCGCCGGTCCTCCTCACGTTCGCCGTCGTCCCCTTCGGAGACACGATAGAGATTTTCGGGAGGAAGGTCCCCCTCCAGGTGGCGGACCTGAACGTGGGAATCCTCTACGTGTTCGCCTTCTCCTCTCTCACCGTTTACGGGATCATCCTCGCCGGCTGGGCGTCGGGGAACAAATTTTCCCTCCTGGGAGGTTTGAGGAGTTCCGCCCAGATGATCAGCTACGAGATATCCCTGGGACTCTCCATCATCGGCGTGGCCATGGTCTTCGGGTCCTTGAAGCTCTCCGACATCGCCCGGGCACAGGGGGAACTCCTCTTCGGAGTCATCCCGAAGTGGGGGGTCGTCGTCCAGCCCCTCGGGTTCATTCTCTTCCTCGTCTCCGTCTTCGCCGAATCTGCGAGAATCCCCTTCGACCTTCCTGAGGGCGAGTCGGAGATCGTGGCAGGGTTCCACACGGAATACGGTTCCTTCAAGTTCGCCATGTTCTTCCTTGCCGAATACGTTCACGTCGTCGTTGCCAGCGGGCTCATCGCCACGCTCTACTTCGGAGGATGGCAGATTCCCTACCTTTACGCTGACGGGTTCCACCTCTTCGGAAAGGTTCTCCACCTCCCCTTCGCCCTCGTCGTCATCATGCAGGTCCTGGCTTTCGTCGTGAAGGTTCTCTTCTTCTGCTGGTTCTTCATCTGGGTGAGGTGGACGATTCCGAGGTTTCGTTACGACCAGGTGATGCGCCTGGGGTGGAAGGTTCTCCTTCCCCTGGCGCTTGCGAACATATTCATCACGGGGAGCGTCCTGCTCCTCTTTGGAGGGGCGAAGCCGTTATGATTCGGGTGAAGAAGGTATCGAGGCCGAAAGAGATACCCCTGACCGAAAAGCTCTACCTCGTGGAAATCGCCAAGGGGCTGGCGGTGACGATGAACCACTTTCTGAAGAACCTGACCAACCCCCGCTCCATACCCACCATAGATTATCCCGAGGTGAAAAGGCCGGTCCCTCCCCGCTTCCGGGGAAGGCACAGGCTGACGAAGCGGCCCGACGGCACCCCCAAGTGCGTCGCCTGTTACTGCTGCGCCACGGCCTGCCCGGCCGTTTGCATCACCATCGAGGCGGGAGAGCACCCGGACCCGCAGATAGAGAAGTACCCGGTCCGGTTCGACATCGACATGCTCCGGTGCATCTACTGCGGGATGTGCGTGGACGCCTGCCCCGAAGACGCCATCAGGATGGACACGGGCTGGTACACGGTGCCCGAGCGCAACAGGGAAGACCTGGTCTACACGATAGATATGCTCCTATCTGATTGAGACAGGGGAGGAAGATGGAAAGGATTCTCTTCTTCATATTCGGTTTCGTCGCGGTCTTCGGCTCAATCATGGTGGTGAGCCGCAGGCATCCCATCTCGAGCGTCATGTACCTCCTCCTCACGCTCTTCTCAGTGGCGGCGCTCTTCGTCCTGAGGAAGTCTCACTTCATCGCCGCGATTCAGATTATCGTCTACGCGGGAGCTGTCGTCGTCCTCATCGTCTTCGTCATCATGCTCCTCAACGTTGCCGAGTCGAAGATACCCGTCGAGAGGCCGACGCTGGCACAGGGCGTGGGAGTCGTGGCTGCCGGTCTCCTCATGCTCGAGGGTGCCCTCGTGGGGAGCAGGTACGGGGCGCAGATAGAGAAGGCCGTCGACGTGGGGACGGTGGAGGCCGTGGGGAAGGCTCTCTTCACGTCCTACCTCCTCCCCTTCGAGATAACGTCGCTCCTCCTCCTGGCGGCAATCGTGGGGTCGATTGTCCTTGCCAGGAAGAAATTCTGAGGGAGGTTCCGCTGTGGTGCCCGAGTCTTACTACCTGGTCCTTTCGGGAATCATGTTCGCCGTAGGAGTGGTGGGAGTCGTGTCCCGGCGGAATGCCCTCATCATCCTCATGAGCATCGAAATCATGCTCAACGCGGTGAACCTCGCCTTCGTGGCAGCCGGGTCGTATCTGGGGGACCCGGCGGGGAACGTTTTCGCTTTCATGGTCATGACGGTGGCGGCGGCCGAGGCGGCCGTCGGGCTGGCGATCGTCATCGCCATCTTCCGCCACCGGGAAACGGTGGACGTGTCGGAACTGAAGGAGTTGAAATTCTGACGGAGCGGAAGGAGTGGATATGCTGAGGATTCTCTGGCTCGTTCCGGCCCTGCCCCTTCTCGGGGTCATCATAAACGGGATTCTGGCCCTCTTTTTCGAGAGGCCGCTCCTGTTGAGGAAGTATTACGAGGACCTGGAAAAGGGAGTCCACGAGGAAGACTCCCACGGGCACGGGGCGGAGGACCATCCCCTCTTCCACCACTGGTATCGTCAGCTCGTGAGCATCACAGGCCCCAGCGTGGTGGGAGCCGCGTTTTTTGTCGCCCTCGTTTGCGTCCTCATCCTCGTGAAGCGGCCCCCGCACGAGAGGGTCTTCCAGCTCGACCTCTTCACCTGGATTCAGTCGGGGGAATTTCGGACGGCCTTTTCCCTCTACCTCGACCCCCTCTCGTCGGTGATGATTCTCGTCGTCACCGGCGTCGGGTTCCTCATCCACGTCTACTCCGTCGGATACATGGCCCACGAGAAGGGATACGCCCGCTACTTCGTCTACCTGAACCTCTTCACCTTTGCCATGCTCGTCCTCGTCCTGGCCTCCAACTACCTCCTTCTCTTCGTCGGGTGGGAAGCGGTCGGTCTCTGCTCCTACCTCCTCATCGGTTACTGGTACGAGAAGAAGTCGGCCTCTGACGCGGGGAAGAAGGCGTTCATCGTCAACAGGGTGGGAGATTTCGGGTTCGCCCTGGGGATGTTCCTCCTCTTCTGGACGGTGGGCTCCCTCAACTTCTCCGAGGTCTTCCCGAAAGCCCTCGAGATGTGGGAAGCCGGGACTCTCACGCCCGCAGTCGCCACGGCAATCACCCTCCTCCTCTTCGTGGGCGCCACGGGGAAATCTGCCCAGATTCCCCTCTACGTCTGGCTTCCCGACGCCATGGAGGGTCCGACTCCCGTTTCCGCCCTCATCCACGCGGCAACGATGGTCACCGCGGGAGTTTACATGGTTGCCCGGTCGAACGTCCTCTACCTGATGTCGCCTACGACTCTCACCGTCGTCGCCGTCATCGGGGGGGCGACGGCGCTTTTTGCGGCCACCATCGGCGTGGCTCAGAACGATATGAAGAGGGTCCTCGCCTACTCGACGGTCTCCCAGCTGGGCTACATGTTCCTCGCCTGCGGAGTCGGCGCCTTCACGGCGGGGATTTTCCACCTGATGACCCACGCTTTCTTCAAGGCGCTCCTCTTCCTCGGGTCCGGGTCGGTCATGCACGCTCTGGCGGGAGAACTGGACATCAGGAAGATGGGCGGGCTGAAGAAATACATGCCCGTCACTTTCTGGACCTTCTTCCTGGCCACGCTGGCGATTTCGGGAATCCCCGGATTTTCAGGGTTCTTCTCGAAGGACGAGATTCTCTGGAGGGCCTTCTCCTCGCCCTTCGGCGGGAAGGTCTTCTGGCTTCTCGGGACCGTGGCGGCTTTCGTCACCGCCTTTTACATGTTCCGGATGGTCTTCCTCGCCTTCTTCGGTGAGACGCGGCTTTCGCCTGAGTTGAAAGAGCACGTCCACGAATCGCCGAAGGTGATGACCGTCCCGCTCATGATACTTGCCGTCCTCTCCGTCGTGGGCGGATTCGTCGGGATTCCTCCGATTCTCGGAGGGTCGAACCGGTTCGAGCACTTTCTCGAGCCTGTTTTCGAGAAGGGTGCCGAGCTCGTCCCCGCAGCGCCGCACCACTTTTCCCACAGCCTTGAGCTCGGCCTCATGGTCCTGGCCGTGCTCGTCGCTGCGGCGGGGATATATCTGGCGTATCACTTCTACATGAAGAAACCGGAACTTCCCGGAAAGGTTGCGGAGAAGTATCCGGTCCTCTACGACGTGGTGGCCAACAAATATTACGTTGACGAGATTTACCACGCCATCGTCGTCTATCCCGTCTACAGATTCTCCGTCTTCCTCTGGGAGGTCTTCGACGTTCTCGTTGTGGACGGGATTGTCAACGGCGTGGGGAGAGTCCTCCTCGGGACGGGTCAGGCGGTGAGGCGCCTCCAGACGGGGGTCGTCCACACCTATGCCGTCTCGCTCCTCATCGGGGCGGTGATTCTCGTTGGGTATCTCATATTCGGATAAAGGAGAGGTAAGGGAGCGACTATGAGCATTTTCGGATATCCAGTTCTCTCGGTTCTCGTTTTCCTCCCCCTCCTGGGGGCTCTCTTCGTGCTGCTCATCCCGAAACGGGAAGAGAAGTTCATCAAGGATTCCACTTTCATCGTGACTCTCGCCGTCTTCGGTCTCTCCCTCTACATGTTCTCCCGGTTCGACGGAGGCACTGCGGCGTTTCAGTTCGTGGAGAAAAGGTCCTGGATTCCTGAATACGGCGTTCAGTACTTCCTCGGAATCGACGGAATCAGCCTCTGGCTCGTGCTCCTCACCACATTCATCATGCCGGTGACCATCCTCTCCTCGTACTCGGTGAAAAAGCACGTCAAGGAGTACATGGTCTTCATGCTCATCCTCGAGACGGGAATGCTCGGCGTCTTCCTCGCTCTCGACCTCTTCCTCTTCTACATCTTCTGGGAACTGATGCTCATCCCGATGTACTTCCTCATCGGAGTCTGGGGCGGGGAGAGGAGGATATACGCTGCCATCAAGTTCTTCCTCTACACGATGGCCGGTTCGGTCCTCATGCTCGTTGCCATCCTTGCCCTCTACTTCTACAACCACAGGGTCACGGGGGTCTACACCTTTGACCTTCTGGAGATGTACAAGCTGAACATACCCCTCAAGCTCCAGATGTACATGTTCATTGCCTTCTTCCTCGCCTTCGCTTTCAAGGTCCCCATGTTCCCCTTCCACACCTGGCTTCCCGACGCCCACGTGGAAGCTCCAACGGCGGGGTCCGTCATCCTGGCGGGAGTCCTGCTGAAGATGGGGACGTACGGGTTCCTCCGCTTCGCCATGCCCCTCTTCCCGCAGGCGACGGTCGACATGATTCCGGTCGTTGCGACGCTCGCCGTTATCGGCATCATTTACGGAGCCCTCGTGGCGATGGTGCAGAAGGACGTGAAGAAACTCGTGGCTTACTCCTCCGTTTCCCACCTCGGATTCGTCATGCTCGGCCTCTTTGCCCTGAACATTCAGGGAATCGAGGGGGGAATCATCCAGATGGTCAACCACGGGCTCTCCACGGGAGCCCTCTTCCTCATCGTGGGAATCATCTACGAGAGGAGGCACACCCGCCTCATCGAGGAGTTCGGCGGTCTCTCGAAGGTGATGCCCCTCTTCGCCACCTTCTTCATGGTGGTCACCCTCTCTTCCATCGGTCTTCCCGGGCTCAACGGGTTCGTCGGCGAGTTCCTCATCCTCCTGGGCGCGTTCAAGGCAAACAAAGTCTTCGCCATTTTCGCAGCCTCGGGGGTGATTCTCGCTGCCGTTTACATGCTCTGGATGTTCCAGAGGGTGATGTTCGGGAAGGTGACGAAGGAGGAGAACAGGCGCCTCCCCGACATGAATCTCCGGGAGATTTGCTACATGCTCCCGATGATTGTCTTCATCGTCTGGATCGGCGTCTATCCCCAGACGTTCCTGCGGAAGATGGACGCCTCCGTGACGAAACTGATCACCCATATCGAGTCGAAGTCGCAGCTGGCGGGTGACCTGGGCGACCTCCCCTACCACGAGAGGCTCTACGCGCGCTACTTCGCCGGTGACAATGGAGACGAGTGAGGAGGGATGACGATGGATCTTCAGAGCATACTGCTCTCGCTGAAGGCGATCGTTCCGGAGATGATTCTCACCGCCACGGGGTGTCTCGTCCTCCTCTACGACCTCCTCATCCCCGAGGAAAACAGGGGTGTTCACGCGGGAATTTCCGCGGTGGGCGTGATTACGGCTCTCTTCTCCGTCCTCTGGTTCGGTTCGGAGAGAATCGAGGCGTTCAGCGGGATGCTCGCGCAGGACACCTTCGGTTCCTTCTTCACCGTCGTCGTTCTCGTTTCTCTCCTCCTCACCCTCATGCTCAGCCGGTCCTACAACGACTGGGAGGGGATTCAGAAAGGTGAGTTTTACGCCCTCCTCCTCTTCTCGTCGGTGGGAATGCTCGTCATGGCGAAAGCCACGGACATGATGACCATCTTCCTCGGCCTCGAGCTCCTCTCCATCCCCATCTACGTCCTCGTCGGTTTCGACAGGAAGAGGCTCAGCTCAGTGGAGGGGGCGCTGAAATACTTTCTCCTCGGAGCATTTGCCACGGGCTTTCTCCTCTACGGAATGGCCCTCCTCTACGCTGCAACGGGGGCCACGTCCCTTTCCGGAATCGCTGCCTTTGCCGGCAAGGAGAACGTTTTCGGGAACACCCTCTTCCTCGCCGGGACGGCCCTCCTCTTCGTCGGTTTCGGGTTCAAGGTCTCCCTCGTCCCCTTCCACATGTGGACTCCCGATGCGT
Organism: Deltaproteobacteria bacterium; assembly: GCA_003696505.1. Classification (GTDB taxonomy): domain Bacteria; phylum Desulfobacterota; class Deferrimicrobia; order J040; family J040; genus J040. The sequence goes on along the minus strand of RFHC01000018.1, from coordinate 965 downwards.
ATCAGGGCGCTCCGACGCCGGTGACGGCGTTTATGTCCGCGGGTCCGAAGGCGGCAGCTTTCGCCGCCGTTATCCGCGTCCTCGTCGTCGCCTTCCCGGAGTCGCACCCGTTCCTCCTCAAGGGGCTCTGGGTCGTGGCGGCATTGACGATGACGGTGGGGAACGTCTCGGCTCTCGTCCAGGACGACGTGAAGAGGATGCTCGCTTACTCCTCCATTGCCCACGCCGGTTACGTCCTCGTCGGGCTCGTTTCCGGCGACAGGCTGGGAGGACAGGCGGCGATGTATTACCTCTTCGTCTATTCCCTCATGAACATCGGCGCCTTCGCCATCGTCATGCTCCTCTCCGAGGGTGAGGAGAGGGGTTACGCGATAGAGAATTTCCGGGGCGTCGGATTCCGCTATCCGGTCCTGGGCGCGCTCATGACGGTTTTCCTCGTCTCCCTCGGCGGGATTCCTCCCACGGCGGGCTTCGTGGGGAAGTTCTACCTCTTTTCCGCTGCCGTGAAGAAGGGGCTCATCCTGCTGACGGTCATCGGCGTCCTCAACAGTGCGGCTTCCGTCTACTACTACCTCAGGGTCGTCGTTTACATGTACATGCTCCCCGAGCGCGCGGAAGAGGTGAGGCCCAGGCCTGTGGGAGTGGGCGTTGCTCTCGCCCTTTTCATCGCCACGGTGGGCGTCATCGCCCTGGGGATATTCCCGAAGGGGCTCCTCTCCTTCGCCGAGTCCTCCATTCTCTCGATTTTCCTCTCGTGAGGGGTTTTTCGGGGATTTAACCGGCGGAAGTGGCGCGATTTCTCCTCTGATATAATTCTCTCCCATGAAGAGAATCATCATCGGAACGGCGGGCCACATCGACCACGGCAAGAGCGCTCTCGTCAAAGCGCTGACAGGCATCGACCCGGACAGGTTGAGGGAAGAGAAAGAGCGCGGCATCACCATCGACCTGGGATTTGCCTACAT
>RFHC01000017.1 GCA_003696505.1 Deltaproteobacteria bacterium | reverse complement strand
GAGGTCCTTCCCGACGAGGGAGAGGAGGTGCTCCTCCAGGTTTGTCGGATTTCCCTTCTCCTCTCTGGCCTCTTCGAGGAAGTCCCGGCACTCCTCCTCAGTGAGGGAGAGCCCGTAAAGGTTGTTTATCGTGTCCAGATTTATGGGGAAGGGAAGGAGTTTCCCGTCCACAACCGTCATGACCCTGTGCTCGTAGGGCCTCCACTCGGTGAATCGAGAGAGATAACGAAAGACCTTTTCGTCGTCCGTGTGGAAGATGTGAGGCCCGTGGAGGTGAACGAGAAAACCTGATTCGTGAAGGGCGTCTGCTGCGTTTCCCCCCAGACGGGGGCGCCTCTCCAGGAGGAGGACGCGCCTGCCCAGGAGAGAAGCGCACATCTCGGCCACGACAGCGCCGGCGAAACCCGACCCGACGACGACGATGTCCCTCTTCTCTCCCATCGTCCACCTATCCTTACACTTTGCAGGTTTTTCGGGCAAGTGATAAAGTTTTCCTAAACATCCCCTTCCGGACCGGGCAGATGGACTTCATCAATCTGAAAGCCCAGTACGAGGCCTACCGCGACGAAATCGAGAAGGAGATACGCGACGTCATCTCCTCCCAGAGGTTCATCCTCGGAGAGAAAGGGAGAACCCTGGAGGAAACTCTCGCGCGGTACGCAGGAATGAAGTTCGCCGTCGGGTGCGGGTCCGGGACAGACGCTCTCATTCTCTCCCTCATGGCGCTCGGCGTGGGAAAGGGGGACGAGGTCATCACCACTCCCTTCACCTTCATCGCCACCGCAGAGGCCGTCGCCCTCCTGGGCGCGAGGCCCGTCTTCGTCGACATCGACCCGGAGACTTTCAACATCGACCCTTCCGCCGTGGAGGAAAAAATAACAGTGAGGACGCGGGGCATCATCGCCGTCGACATCTTCGGGCACCCCGCCGACTACGAAAGGCTCAGAGAAGTTGCCTCAGATTACGGCCTCTTCGTCGTCCAGGATGGAGCCCAATCCTTCGGGGCAAAGCGGAACGGCCTCACCTCCCCCGGCATGGGAGACGTGGGTATCACCTCCTTTTTCCCCGCCAAACCCCTCGGTTGCTTCGGAGAGGGAGGAATGGTCTTCACGAACGACGAGAGAATCGCGAAAAAGGTGGAGGCGCTGAGAAACCACGGCCAGACGGGGAGATACGTTCACCGCTACCTGGGGAAGAACAGCCGTCTCGACGAGCTGCAGGCAGCCGTCCTCCTGGCAAAGTTCCGCCACTTTGACGAGGAAATTCGCCTCCGGCAGAAAAAAGCTCAGAGATACAGAGAGGGTCTCGACGGCACCGTCCGTTTCCAGAAGGTGGAGGAGGGAGTCCTCTCCACCTTCGCCCAGTTCACCATCCTCCACGACGACCGGGACGCCCTGGCACGGTACCTGGCGGACAGGGGAATCCCCACGGCCATTCATTACCCCACTCCCCTCCACCTCCAGGAATGCTTCTCCTACCTGGAATACCGCGAGGGAGATTTCCCCGTAGCAGAGGACATTTCCCGGAAAGTCCTCTCGCTCCCCTTCTCCGCCTTCATCACAGAAGAGGAGCAGGAAAGGGTCATCAGGGCGGTTGTCACCTTCTCAGGATGAGTGGGGCGGTTCACAACGGGAGAAAAATCTGGTATATATAATATTCTGAGAAAAAAAGGGTCTTTGTTTGAAAAGCGCGGAGGGATGGCCGAGTCTGGCTTAAGGCGGCGGTCTTGAAAACCGCTGAGGCGAAAGCCTCCGTGGGTTCAAATCCTACTCCCTCCGCCATTATTTTCAGCGGAGAGATGGCCGAGTCTGGCTGAAGGCAACCGCCTGCTAAGCGGTTGAACGGGTAAAACCGTTCCGAGGGTTCGAATCCCTCTCTCTCCGCCATAAATGAAGTGAACCAGACGTCGCGGAGAGATGTCCGAGCCTGGCTGAAGGAGCACGACTGGAAATCGTGCAGGCGGCTAAACACCGCCTCGAGGGTTCAAATCCCTCTCTCTCCGCCATTTTTTTTATTCTGAAAGGAGTTCCCCCATGAAGACCCGCCTCGCAGCATTCTTCATTCTCCTCCTTTTCGCTATCGCCTGTTCTTCCCAGAAACCGGAAAAAGCACCTCCCCCCACCCCGGAAAAGCCGGAAGCCTCTTCTCCCCACGGACCTTCGATGGGAGGGAAGAAGGAAGTCTTTCTCCCTGAGAAAATAAAGAGCGCCTGGAAGGGGGTCACCATACAGGTGACGGACAAGAAGACGAACGAGACGAAAAACTACGACGTCCCCCTCAACTCGGAATTTTCCATCCCCGGTTCGAATATCACGATAAAAGTGGGAGACTTCTTCCCCTCCTTCGTCATCGAGGGAGGAAAAATGACCTCTTCTTCAAACGAGACGGAGAACCCTGCGACGAACGTGGAAATACGGGAGGGGAGCAAAATCATATTCTCCGGCTGGCTCTTCGCCAGGTACCCCGACGTGCATCCGTTCGAGCACGACCGATACAGAATCGTTCTCCTCAAGGGGATTCCCGCGGAGAAGTAGCGTCGCAAATCCATGATGGGCAAGGACCAGATTACCGTCGTCATTCTCGGGTCCGGGACCTGCGTCCCCACGGGGAAGAGAGGCCCCTCCTCGACTGCCCTCATCGCTCCTGACGGAATCGTGCTCGTGGACGCGGGCTCCGGTGCCCTGGAAAAGCTCGCCCGATGCGGATTCTCCTGGGAAAAGGTGAGAGCAATATTCCTCACCCACTTCCACGTGGACCACACCTCCGACCTGTCCCTTTTCCTCTTCGCGGCGAACTACGCGCCGGGGAAGAGGAGGAGAGAACCTCTCGAGCTCATCGGTCCTGAAGGACTGGGGGACTTCGTCAGGAGGCTCGTCTCCCTCTACCGCTGGGTTGAGCCCAGGGAGTATGACCTCCTCCTGAGAGAAGGAGCGAGGCCTGAAGGGAAGGTGGGAGAGTTCCTCTCCTTCCGAACGTGTCCCGCCCTCCACGGGGACGGAAGAGCCCTTTCCGTCCGATTCGACTCCCCCTGGGGTTCTGTGACGATCAGCGGAGACACGGGGGAAAACGACGAGCTCGTCGCCCTCGCAGAGGGCTCTGACCTCCTCGTCATCGAGGCTTCCTTCCCGGACGATTCAACGGCTGGAGATGGACACCTCTCGCCGGCTGCGGCAGGGAGGATTGCCCGAAAAGCGGGCGTGAAGAAGGTCGTCCTCACACACCTCTATCCCGAAACGGCCTCGAGGGACCCGAAGAGCGCCTGTGCCGCTCAGGTGGAAGTGCCCGTCATCGTGGCTCACGACCTCCTCCGCCTCACGCTTTCCGCCACCTCTAACATCTGAGCGTGGATGAGGCCGTTCGACCCGAGGACGTCCCCGTCGTAAATGGAATAGGGTTCCCCCGAAAGGCCCGTCACCATCCCTCCCGCCTCGAGCACGATCAGATATCCCGCCGCCGTGTCCCATGGCTTCAACTTCAACTCCCAGAATCCGTCGAAGCGACCGCAGGCGAGGTAGCACAGGTCGAGAGCGGCTGACCCGTCCCGCCGGATTGCCTGAGCGCTCCGGGCATATGCCTCGAAGTAGTCGATGTTCGTCTCCTGACTCTCCCGGATATCGTAGGGGAAGCCGGTGGCCAGGAGGGCTCTGCGAAGTTTCTCTATCCGGGAAACGCGCACGGGTTCACCGTTGAGGAACGCGCCTCCTCCCTTCACCCCCGTGAAGCACTCCTCCCTGAGGGGGTCGTAGACCACGCCGACGACCACCTCTCCTCCCTTTTCGACGGCCACGGAGACGCAGAAGAAAGGGTACCCGTGGGCGTAATTCGTCGTTCCGTCGAGAGGGTCGATAATCCACCGGTATTCCCCCTCTCCCTCGAGCGGCTTCGATTCCTCCGCCAGGATGGAGTGTCCCCGGTATCGGGACTGCACGAAATCGACGATGAGAGCCTCCGACTCCCGGTCAACGTCCGTCACCAGGTCTATCTCGCCTTTGAAGTGGATGTTCTGCCTCTTCCCGTAGTGCTTCCTCAGGACCCCGCCCGCTCTCCTGGCTACCTCAACAGCGTCGGCGAGCAGTTCACGAAGTTCGTCGTTCATCCCGGAGTGACCTCCTTTCCGAAGTAACCATGGCGTGGAGGAAGTACAAAGTTCCTCCCAGGGCGAAAGCGCCGGCAAAGTAAAAAGGAGCGTGGAGCGTCCCCACGTCCATCATGTAGCCCGCCACGACGGGACCGAAAGACTGCCCGATGCTCATGGCGAAGTTGAAAACCCCCATAACCGACCCCATTCCCACGCTCCTCCCCTCGTCCACCGCAAGCGCCGTCAGCG
>RFHC01000123.1 GCA_003696505.1 Deltaproteobacteria bacterium | reverse complement strand
GGGTTCGGCTGTTCGCCGATTAAAGCGGTACGTGAGCTGGGTTTAAAACGTCGCGAGACAGTTTGGTCCCTATCTGCCACGGGCGCAGGATACTTGAGGGGAGCTGCCCCTAGTACGAGAGGACCGGGGCGGACGAACCTCTGGTGTACCAGTTGTCACGCCAGTGGCACAGCTGGGTAGCCACGTTCGGACGGGATAACCGCTGAAAGCATCTAAGCGGGAAGCCCACCCCAAGATGAGGTATCCCGTGGCGTAAGCCACCTGAAGAGCCCTCGTAGACTACGAGGTTGATAGGCCGGAGGTGTAAGCGCAGCAATGCGTTGAGCTTACCGGTACTAATCGCTCGTGAGGCTTGACCACCACTTAACGGATTGGAGTTTCCCGCTCGATTGAATAAGTTTTCCCGGTGGCTATAGCGGTAAGGAAACACCCGTTCCCATCCCGAACACGGAAGTTAAGCTTACCAGCGCCGATGGTACTGCGGGGCTACCCCCGTGGGAGAGTAGGTCGCTGCCGGGAATTAATTTTCAAAGCCCTTACGAATTCGTAAGGGCTTTTTTTGTGCCGGGACTTTTTCGTCAGACGAAGGTGTGGTAATTTTTTAAAGGGAAAATCGAGAGGAGAGAGGATTATGGCCGGACATTCGAAATGGGCACAGATTAAACACAAGAAAGCGAGGGAAGACGCCAAGAGAGGAAAGGTTTTCACGAAATTGACGCGGGAAATCATCACAGCTGCGCGCATCGGAGGAGGTGACCCGGAGAAAAACCCTCGCCTCAGGCAGGCAATTCAGGCAGCGAAGGCCGCCAACATGCCCAGCGACAACATACAGAGGGCGATTAAGAAGGGGACGGGAGAGCTGGAGAGCGTCTTCTACGAAGAGGGGACTTTTGAGGGATATGGGCCCGGAGGAGTGGCCGTCCTCGTCAAGGTTCTCACCGATAACAGAAACAGGACCGTTTCCGAAATCAGACATATCTTTTCGAAGCACAACGGGAATCTCGGTGAATCGGGGTGCGTCTCCTACCTCTTCGAGAATCGGGGTATCATTCACGTTGCCAAGGATTCTGTGGACGAAGAAAAGTTGATGGAAGCCGTTCTCGAGGCAGGTGCGGAGGACATGAAGTCGGAAGAGGAATCCACCGTCTATGAAGTCATCTGTGCCCCCCAGGATTTCGACGCCGTGAAATCCGCCGTGGCAGAGCTGGGTGCGAAGATAGAATACGCTGAGGTTACGATGGTTCCCCAGACAACGGTAAAGTTGTCCGGGAAGCAGGCGGAGCAGATGCTCAAACTGATGAGCGCCCTCGAGGATAACGACGACGTCCAGGCGGTATACGCCAATTTCGACATCTCAGAGTCAGACATGGAAGCCTTCGGAGGGTGAGCGATTGCTCGTCGTCGCCGGGATAGACCCGGGGAGTCGGGTGACGGGCATCGGAATCGTCTCATTCAACGGCTCTTCTCCCGCACACCTTTACCACTGCACGGTACGCCTCTCGGAAAGGGTCGACTTCCCCGGTAAGTGCGAACTTCTCCACAGCGAACTCAAGAGAATTTTCGGAGAATACGGCGTTACCCTCTGCGCGCTGGAAAGGGCATTCGTTTCGAAGAACGCCGCATCCGCTCTCAAACTGGGGGTCATAAGGGGCGCCGTTTTGCTCACCTGTGCCCTTTCCGGGGTGGAGACCCTCGAAATTTCCCCCCGGGAGGTTAAACTTTCTCTCACCGGGTACGGCAACGCCGACAAATACCAGGTTCGGGGAATGGTCTCCCGCCTCCTCGGTATAGGTGAAGAGATACCCCTCGACGCTTCAGACGCGCTGGCAATCGCCATTTCTGCGGGTTTCCAGAGGATGAGCAACCTCGGGAAGGGAGGAATTTGAACGTGATCGAGTTCATCCGGGGGAGGCTCGTCGAGTTCGAGGGGTCTTCGGTCATCGTCGAGGTGGGGGGCGTCGGTCTGCGGCTGGAGATTCCCTCGCGAGAGGCCAGTTCATTACCCCCTGAGGGTGATGAAGTGACCCTCTACGTCAGGGAAGTTTTCCGGGAAGAAAAAGTGAACCTCTACGGTTTTCTCACGAGAGAGGGAAGGGAGGTCTTCTCTCTCCTCCTGTCCGTTCCCTCCGTCGGTCCCCAGAGCGCCCTCTCTATCATGTCTCTCTACTCCCCCGAAGAAATTCTCCGGGCGGTCCTGACGGGAGACCACGGGGCGTTTTCTGCCGCACCCGGCGTGGGGAAGAAGACGGCCCAGAAAATCATCCTCGAACTGAAAGACAGGGTAAAGAAGATGGCTCTCCCTTTCCCCGAAGGAGGTGCGGTTGACGGGAATGAGGGGGAGGTGAGGGGAGACGTCCTGGAGGCTCTCGTTGCCCTGGGATTCGGGAGGGGAGACGCCCTGAGGGCCTTTTCCTCCGTCCAGTCGAGGAGAGACATTTCGTCCATGGACCTTGATACTATAATAAAAGAGTGCCTGAGGGTCCTGTGGGAGTCGAAAGGGAAAGGGAGATAATGGATTCTCGACCGGTCGACGGAAAAGTGGCCGTTGATGAGAAAGGATTCGAGGCGACGCTGAGACCCTCCTCCCTGGACGAGTACATCGGGCAGGAAAGCGTCGTCGAGAGCATTCGTCTCTACATCGAGGCGGCGAGGGGGAGGGGAGAGCCTCTGGACCACGTTCTCATTTCCGGACCTCCCGGGCTCGGGAAGACGACTCTTGCTCACATCATTGCTCGAGAAATGGGAATTCCCATCCAGTGCACCACAGGTCCTGCTATCGAGAAAAAGGGAGACCTGGCTGCAATCCTGACAAATCTGCAGGAGAGGCAGGTCCTTTTCATCGACGAGATACACCGCCTCCAGCCTGCGGTTGAGGAGATACTCTATTCCGCGATGGAGGATTTTCACATCGACATCGTCATCGGTCAGGGACCTTCCGCCCGCTCGATTCGACTCTCCATTCCTCCCTTCACGCTCATCGGAGCGACAACCCGGTCCGGTCTTCTCACTTCTCCCCTGAGGGACCGATTTGGGGTCATCGTTCGACTCGAATATTACCGGCCGGAAGACCTGGTGAAAATCGTGAAGAGGTCGGCTCGGGTCCTCGGAATCGAAGTGGACGACGAGGGTGCCCTTGAGATTGCCCGGAGGTCAAGGGGGACGCCCCGAATCGCCAACAGGATTCTCAAAAGGGTCAGAGATTTTGCAGAAGTGAGGGGGGATGGCAAGATTACCCTCGAAGTTGCGAGGCTCGGCCTGGAAATGATGGACATCGATTCGGAGGGACTCGACAGCATGGACCGGAAAATCCTCTCCGTCATCATTGATTCTTTTTCGGGAGGCCCCGTGGGAATAGATACGATTGCAGCCAGTGTGAGCGAAGAAAAGGACACCATCGAGGACGTTTACGAACCGTTCCTCATCCAGAAAGGCTTCATCAAGAGGACTCCCCGGGGGAGGGTTGCCACGCCTCTGGCTTACAGGCACATGAAGAGGAAATACACGGGGACCTCCCAACAGGAAGGGCTCTTCTGAGACGGAGTGAGAGGAGGTGGTCCTATGGAGTTCAACTGGCTCGGGAAGACGCTCCTGATTTTTGGTCTTATTCTCGCTGCCTGCGGCCTCTTCCTCATGTTTCTTCCGAAGATTCCCTTCGTGGGGAAACTCCCCGGAGACATTTACGTGAGGAGGGGAAACTTCACCTTCTACTTTCCCCTGACCACCTGCATCATCCTGAGTATCCTTCTCTCCCTCATTTTTTACCTCTTCCGAAAGTGATTTTCCCATCTTAAGTGTTGTGTATTTGCAACACCCCTGTTTTATTTTTGCCACGGAATGGGGGTAGTGTCTCTCCCGGCGAAGGGGAAACCTCCGGGAGGAATGCCTGTAACTATTTGAATATAAAGGAAATTTATAGCCCGGATCACACGGCACCCTGCCCTGGTCCGAAATTTGTAATATAGAAAAAGCCATGTATTTCGTCGAAGTGAAAGAGGGGAATCAGCGGACTATCAGAAAACCCGTTCTCATCGAGGGAATCGGGCTTCACACGGGGCATCCTTCCAGGGCGCGTCTTGAGCCTGCCCCCCCGAATACGGGTATTGTTATCATTCACCTCGATTCGGGAAAGATATTCCCTGCCCGCTCTTCGTCGGTGGTGGATACGAGTTTTGCCACCGTCATCGGAGACGGAAATGGGGCCAAGGTAAGCACTGTGGAGCACTTCCTCGCCTCTCTCTACGCGATGGGAGTGGACAACGCGCTGGTGAAGGTGACGGGGCCGGAGATGCCCATCCTCGACGGGAGCGCTCTCCACATCGCTGAGAGGCTTGGACCGGAAAATGTCGTCGACCAGGATGCGCCGAGGACCGTTTACGCGTACGTGGGAGAACCACATACGGTCTCATACAAGGATTCTTTCATCACAATCTCTCCCGACGACGAGCTCGTTCTCGACCTCTCCATCGACTTTCCCGAGCCGATAATCGGAAAGCAGAGACTCGCTCTTCCCATCACACCGGAGATCTTTCTCACGAGCATAGCCCCGGCCCGAACCTTCACGAGGAAGAGCGACATCGAGTATCTCTGGTCTCACAACCTTGCCCTGGGGGGGAGTCTCGAAAATGCCGTCGTCGTTGATGGCGATAGGGTTCTCAACGAGGGAGGTCTTATTTTCCCCGACGAGTTTGTGAGGCACAAGATACTCGACTTTATTGGCGATATATCCCTCCTCGGCGTCCGCATCAGGGGGAGAGTGAGGGCACACAAACCGGGACACACCGTCAACAGTCTCTTTACGAAAGAACTGGAAAACCTCCTCACCCGCAAGGACGCTACCGTCGCCTGACCCGCCCTTTTCTTGTGTTGCAAAAATGCATCACTCCCATTAATATTTTGAAAGATGAAGGTTTACAGGTTTGCAAAGGACGCTTTCACCCCGTCTTTCTCTCTCTGGTTGCTCCTCCTCTCTCTCCTGGTCCGTCCCCTCATTGCCCACGGGTACGAGGGGAAAATCGTCCTGAAAGAGGCCCTGGTGAGGGGGAGAGAGGGAAGGGTATCGTTTCAGATGGTGGGGACGGGGGTGGAAGAGCTGGAAGAGGTGATAAAGAGCGGGATTCGTGTCACCTTTCGGTTTGATGTACTCATCAAGAGAGTCCACAGAAACTGGTTTGACCGGACCGTCGGGTCTCTGACCCTTACGAAGGAAATCCACTATGACCCCGTCGCGAAGGAGTCCGTTATCACTTTGAATCCCTCGGGGAAGAGATTCCTCGTGAAAGACCTGGCAAAAGCAATGAGCGAATTTTTTTCGGAAAAGGACCTGGTCGTTCCTCTTTCGGAGGAGGCCAGGCGAGGGAAGACATATGAAATCTTCGTCAGGGCACGCCTCGACCAGCTCGAAATCGGCGAGGTTTTCGGTTTTCTCCCCTTCATCAGGAGCTGGTTTGAGGTGAAAACGGAGTGGGCACACGTAAAGGTGAAAGCACGATGAGAGAGAAGAATCTGACTGCAGAGGAGGAAAGGAGGAAGAAGAGGGTCGAAAGGATTTTAATCGCTGTAACAGCGATTCTCGTCGTCGCCCTCGCCATCCTTCAGGCCACGGTGGCATCTTCCGTTTCCCGCATCCCTCTGGTTGGAAACGTCCTCGTCTTCATCTTCATCAACCTCAACGTCCTCCTCATTCTCGTCCTCTTTTTCCTCGTCTTCAGGAACGCTTTTCGCCTTTTCCTCGAGAGAAAGCGGAAAGTGCCTGGTGCAGGGATCCGATTCCGGCTCGTGGCAACCTTCGTCCTCTTTTCAGCCATCCCGATGGTCATCTTTTTCTATGTCTCCTACAAACTCACAACGTCGAGCATCAACTTCTGGATAGGCAGGCAGATGGGCGAGGGTTTCGAGAGCGCCATCAAAATCGCCCAGACCTATTATGAAGATAAAAAGAGCCATCTCACGAACGAGTTGAACAGGCTTGTTCTGGAGATAAAGGCGAACGGTAAGGGGGAATCACCTAACTCAGCACTCGAATGGACTGCCCTCTACTCTCCCGGGAAAGGTCTCACGACACTCTTCGGTAGTTCCCCCCCTGACCTGACCTACGTTCTCGACGTCATAGGGGAGGGAAAGACGGAAGAAATTGTGCACAGGTCCTCCCGCTACATCGTCGGCGCGAGAAAAGTTGAGGGGGGAACGTACCTCCTCGGGAGCGTGACGATTCCCCGGGAAATAGAGAGAGGGCTCGACGCCGTCGGGGAAGCATACAAGAAGTACTCTCAGGTGAGAATTCTCAACGACCCGATCAAGGCGTCGAACCTCGCCATTCTCCTTATGGTGGCTCTCCTGATTATCTTTACGAACACCTGGATAGGCTTCTACCTCGCCAGGGACCTGACGACCCCACTCAAAGAGCTCGCCCAGGGTGTAGAGGCTCTTTCGAAGAAAGGGGAACCCTTCCACGTCGATTACGAGCGGGAAGATGAAATCGGGCTCCTCGTGAAGGCATTTAACAGGATGTCTGAAGAAATCGTCTCCTCGAGGAAGGAACTGGAAATAGCTCACAGGAAACTGACGAGCCAGTTCAACGAGCTCTCCCAGAAGAACAGTCTCATCGAAGCCATTCTCGCCAGCATCACCACCGGCGTCGTGACGATAGATAAGAGCGGTCACGTGGAGAGGATTAACGAGGCAGCAAGGATGATGCTCGGGCTTGAGAGTGTTCACGTGGAGGGACAGCACTACCGCTCTCTTTTCCCTCCCAGGCTTTACGAAAAGGTGAGGGAAAAGATAGCTTCCCTAGACAGAAAGAAAAAGGTATTCACGGCAAGTCAGGTCATCGAAGGGGAAGGAGGGAGGAAACATCTCGTCCTGAGGGGATGTCCCATCTTCACGGGGAAGCAGTATTACGGTATCGTCGTGACGCTCGAAGACGTGACGGAGCAGGTCGAGGAGGAGAGGCTGAAGACCGTTGCCGAGATGGCGCAAAAGGTTGCCCACGAGATGAAAAACCCCCTCACCCCGATTCGGTTGATGACCCAGCGTCTCAGGAAGAAATACGGAGAAAGGGTGGGGGAAAAAGAGTTCGATGAAATGGTGGACGTTATCCTCACGTCGGTGGATAGGATTTCCCTCCTCGTCGAGGAGTTCAAGAAGACGACCCGCCTCCCCGAAACGAGGCTCGTGAAAGAAGACTTTACCTCGTTTCTCAAGAACCTCGTGGAGAGTTACGGCCTCCTCCATCCCGATGTGACCTTCCGTTTTATAGCCGAGGAGCGCCTTCCCGAGATTTTCTTCGACCCGGCAAAGATGAGAAGCGCATTTATCAACCTCCTCGACAACGCCGTCTGGGCGGTGCGACAGAAAGGAGGGGGGGGTGAAGTTACTGTGACACTCACGGCCGAGGAGGGTCTGGTCCGGGTGAAAGTGCGCGATACAGGGGTCGGTATTCCCGATGGATTTCACGAGAAGATATTCGACGTGAAGTTTACCCGAAGGGAGGGGGGCCTCGGCCTGGGTCTCTCTATCGTGCGGAGCGCCATTCTCGACCATGAGGGGCGGGTTTACGCTTCGAGAGAGGTCAAAGAGGGAGCGCTCTTCGTTGTGGAGTTTCCCCTGAAGGAGGAAGTATGACAGGCCGCATCCTCGTGGTAGATGACGAAAAGACCATCCTTGAGTCTCTTCGGGGGATTCTCGAGGATGAGGGGTACGAGGTGGTTTGCGCTGAAACGGGAGAGGATGGACTATCGCTTATCGATGCGGGAGATTTCGACGCTATGCTCCTCGACGTCCTCCTGCCGGGGATGGACGGCATCGAGGTCCTCCGGAGGGTGAGGAAGAAGGCCCCATCGCTTCCTGTTGTCATGATATCCGGGCACGGAACCATCTCTACGGCCGTTACGGCGGTGAAAGAAGGGGCTTTTGATTTCCTCGAAAAACCCCTCTCCCTCGAGAGGGTTCTCATAACCGTGAGGAATGCGATCGAAAAGATGCGACTGGTCCGAGCGAACATTTCACTGAGAGAAAACGCGATTGAGGGAGTGGTCCTCAAGACCCGGTCTCCCCGTATGGACGCCGTTCTGAAGAAGGTTGAAGTTGCTGCCCCTTCGTCCGCAACGGTCCTGGTCACCGGGGAAAACGGCGTGGGCAAGGAAGTGATTGCCCGCCTCATCCACGAGAAGAGCGGGAGGCGGGGGAGTTTCATCGCGGTCAACTGTGCCTCCATCCCGGAGAGTCTCATCGAGAGCGAGCTTTTCGGGTATGAGAGGGGGGCGTTTACGGGCGCACACCGGGACAAGAGAGGAAAAGTGGAGCTCGCCGATGGGGGGACTCTCTTTCTCGACGAGGTGGGTGACATGAGCCTGTCCCTCCAGGCGAAACTGCTCAGGTTCATAGAAGAGAAGGCATTTGAGAGGGTTGGAGGGACGAGAAAGTATCGCGTCGACGTGAGGCTCGTTGCTGCGACGAACAAGGACCTGAGAAAGGAGATGGAGGAAGGGAGGTTCCGTGAGGACCTCTATTTTCGTCTCAACGTGATCCCCATCGAGGTTCCTCCCCTCAGGGAGAGGAAGGAAGATATCCCTCTCCTGGTGGAACATTTTCTCTCCCACCTTGGAGGAGGTTCCCGGAAGGTCATTTCGCCGGAAGCGATGGAAGCGCTGAAAGAGTACAGCTGGCCAGGAAATGTGCGGGAACTTCGTAACGTGATAGAGAGGGTGGCGCTTCTCTCCTCAGGTGAGGAAATCGGGCTTGAGGAGATCAGGGAATCGCTCTTCGATTCGGGGAGAAGAGAGGAGAAGCCGCCGGAGGAGTACCGGGAGGCTCTGGCCTGGTTCGAGAGGAAGTTCCTTCTCGAGAAGTTGAGAGAGAACGGGATGAACGTTTCGGCAACAGCGAGGAAGATAGGGCTCGACCGGTCGAGCATTTACAGGAAATTGAAGAGCCTCGGTCTCGACGAGTATGTCTCACAGGGGAAGGATAATCGGGAATAAATATCACCTCCTCCGTCAGATAGGTGCGGGAGGAATGGGGGAGGTTTACCTGGCGGAACTCAGGGGGAGCCACGGTTTCGCCAGAAGAGTGGCAATTAAGATGCTCCCCCCTCACCTCGGGGACGACGCCTATTTCCGGGAACTTTTCATCCGTGAGGGGAGAGTCCTTTCGCGCCTCTATCACCCCTGCCTCGTCAACATTTTCGATTTTTCCGCTGACGAAGATGGCCTCTACCTGTGCATGGAATATATCGATGGTGCTTCTCTCCGGGACCTGGTGACGTATGCTCACCGGAGCGGCCTGAAACTGCCGAAAGAGATGGCGGTGAAAATCGGCGAGAAAATCGCACAGGGCCTCGCATATGTCCACTCTCAGGGGGTGATTCACGGGGACCTGTCTCCCAAGAACATCATGCTCGGAAAGAAAGGGGAGGTGAAGCTCCTCGATTTCGGGCTTTCCCGGGTCATGGAGGAGGTGACAGGTCCTCCGGGGAAGGTGGGAGGGAAAAAATCGTACATGGCACCGGAGATTCTCTCCAGCGGGAGGGTCTTCCCTGCCTCCGACGTCTTCTCCCTCGGCGTAATCCTCAGAGAGCTGGAGGAACTTTCCTCTTCGGAGGGAGAAGGGGGAGATGGAGAGGAAGAATCGACCCTCTCCCTCTCAGTCCTGGCAGCTCGCTGTCTCATGCCTGACCCGGAAGAGAGGCCTTCTGCGGAAGAAGTAGCACGGGAGCTGAAGGAGCTTCGTCTCCTCACTGACACGGGGATCGATGTAGAGGAGTTTCTGGAGAGCATTGGGATTTTCGAAGGGGAACCGGAAACGGTGGCTCCTTCCCCGGGGAGTCAGAGAAACGGGTCAGGGGAAAGGAGAGGGAAATTCCGGTTGCGATTCCTCTTGCCCGCTTTTATCGCTATCACCCTTCTCATTGCAGGGGCGTTTTTCTTTTACGCCATCAGGGGGAAGGCGGGGATACCGCATTCCAGGAAGGTGCAGTCGGGGAAAGATGAATACCAGCCTTCAGCGAAGGTGTCCGGGAAAGAACGGGTTCAGATAGCCGGTCGCCCCGGGGAGAAGACGAAGGAGGCGGTTGAAGGAGGGGGAAGGGACAAGGTTATCGGGAAAGAGGGGGAAAAATCCCTGGATAGACGCGCTCCGGGGAAATTGCCGGCGAATCGGAGACAAAAAGTTACCAAAGCACCTGCGAAGGAGGCGAAAACTTCACGGCGTGTGGAGGAAAAATTCGTTACCTGGAAAATCGAGAGCGTTCCCGGGGGAGCGTCCGTTTATATCGACGGGGTTGACGTGGGGAGTACACCCCTGGTCCTGAAAAGGCCCGAAAAGGATATCCAACCGTCATACGAGGTCGTCCTTGAAAAATCTGGATACAGGACCTGGCAGGCCAGAGTTTCTCCAGAAAGGATGGCGAGCCTTGAGGTGTCTCTCGAGCCGATGGTGGGTTTTCTCAGCGTAAACGTCTACCCCTGGGCTTACGTCCGCGTCGATGGAAAGGTCATTGGGACGACCCCACTCATCGAAGTCCCTCTCCCGGCAGGAGAGCACAGGCTTGAACTGTTCAACGACCGTCTCGGGATCAGGCGGGAGAAGAAAATAACTCTCGGCGATGGAGAAAAAAGGGTCGTCATCGAGGATTTCCTCTCCCCGAAGCAGTGAACCTTCTCCTGAGGTGTGATTCTACT
>RFHC01000016.1 GCA_003696505.1 Deltaproteobacteria bacterium | reverse complement strand
TGTTAGGGCCTCGTCGAACATGAGTCCCGCGGGAGTCAGGTGGTAGCTGAAGGTGTTCTGGACGATGTCTCCTTCGCGGAAACCGGTTGCGTAAAAGACCCTCTCCCAGCGCCAGTGGTCCTCATCCCTCCCCTGCGGGTCGTAGATGGGACCGGGCGAGACATATATCCTCTTCAGGGAGGAGAGTTCGACCCCTACGAGCCCCCCGAAGGGGAGGTCCCTTTCCTGAACTGCTCGAAGTTCCCCCTTCCTCGTGACGGGAATCTTCTCCAGGTCCTTCTTCGACCTGATGGCGTCGGGAGTTACCCCGGCCTCCTCCATCTTCTTCCTCATCGCCGGAGAGAGGCGAAAAGCGAGGTCCACCGCCTCTTTCACGAGCTCTTCTTCGAAGCGCTCCCTCTCCTCTCTGGGCATCGTCTCGAGCGCCTCGTCGTAGTATCCGCCTTTCCTGTCGAGCATCTCTCCCCTCCTCCCGGAAAGTTCTTACGAGAGCCAGCGCTTTCTCCGCCTGTAGTGCTTCACGTCGCGGTAGCTCTTCCGCGACCCCACTTCAGTCAGGCCCAGGTAAAACTCCTTCACGTCCTCGTTCTCCCTCAACTTGTCGGCCGGACCGTCGAGAACGATTTTCCCGTTCTCCATGATGTATCCGTAATCGGCGATGGAGAGGGCGATGCGGGCGTTCTGCTCCACCAGAAGAATGGTGGTCCCCTCTTTCTGGTTGATGTCCCTGATTATTTCGAAGATTTCCTTCACGAGGAGAGGGGATAGGCCGAGGGACGGTTCGTCCAGGAGCATGAGCCGGGGCCTCGCCATGAGGGCGCGTCCGATGGCGAGCATCTGCTGCTCCCCACCGCTCAAGTATCCTGCAAGCTGCTTCCTCCTCTCCTTGAGGCGGGGGAAATAGTAATAGACCTTGTCGAAGTCCTCCTTCACGCCCGCTTTGTCCTTCCTCGTGTAGGCGCCGCAGACGAGGTTTTCCTCCACCGTCAGGTCTTCGAATACGCGGCGTCCCTCCATCACCTGGAATATTCCGAGTTTGACGATTTCTTCCGGCGGCTTCCCGTCTATCCTTTCCCCCCGGAAGACGATGTCACCGTCCGTCACCTCGCCTTCCTCCGCTTTAAGGAGGCCTGATATCGCCTTGAGGGTCGTGCTCTTCCCTGCCCCGTTGGCGCCCAGAAGGGCCACGATTTTCCCCTCTTCCACTTGCAGGGAGAGCCCTTTCAGGACGAGGATGACGTCGTTGTACACGACTTCGATGTTGTTTACGCTGAGCATCGACGACTCCTGTTCCTCGAATTTCTCAAATTCTCACATCCTCATTGAAAAAAGAAACGAAGGGGCGGGAAAAGCCCGCCCCCTTTTCTCCCATCAGTAGCCGAGCCACTCCTTCTTCCTGGGCAGCTCGATGGTGGTCACGTAGATCATCTTGTCGTTTTCATACTTGTAAATTTTCGCCGACATGTTCGGCCTGTGGTCGTTGGGCGTGTAGGTGATGGGAGCGGTGAGTCCGCCCGTGTCGAAGTCGCGGAGCGACTCGAGCGCCTTCTTGATTCCGGGGCCGTTCAGCTCGCCCGCCTTGTCCGCCCTCTTGAGAGCCTCAGCCATGACCATCATGGAGACCCATCCGCGGATGTAGTGGGTCATCTTGTGCTTGCCGCCCGTCACTTCGAGGATCGGCTTCATGCCGGGCACGTCGTCCCCGTAAACGGCGGCAGCCTGGAGGCCGTAGGCCCGTCCGTTCTGGGCGCCCTCAGCGAGCTTGAGGAGGTTCTCGTCGTTCCCCCAGATGTTGATGAGGAACTTCGTCTTGAGCCCGAGTTTCCTCGCGTCTTTCAGGATGACGGCCGTCGAGGGCGTCGTCCCGCCGATCCAGGCGAAGTCCGCGCCCTTCTCCTTGATGGAGAGGAGCTGGGAGGTTGCCTCGATCGCCCTCAGGTCGACGATCTCGTCGCCGACGATTTCAAAACCGAGCTCTTTCGCGTATTCCTTCCCGCCCTTAATCGGAGCGAGTCCGTAGGGGTGGTTCGGATAGATGAAGGCGATCTTCGGCGGCCTGCTCTCCTTCCAGTTGTCCTTGAGGAACTTGAGGCCGGCCCTGAGCTGGGTCGTGTAGTCAGCGGCGATGAAGAAGTTGTAGGGAGACTTCTTCGGATCGGTCAGGTGGGCGGAGTAGGAAGCGGACATGTAGGGAATCTTGTCCTTGGCCACGAACTTCGTGAGCGCTTCCGTGTCGCCGGTCCCCCACCCCTGGATGGCGATGACCCCCTGCTGGACGAACTTCTTGTACTGGGTGATGGCCTTGTTCTTGTCGTAGGCGTAGTCAACCGTGAGAAGCTCAATCTTCTTGCCGTTGATTCCGCCGTGGTCGTTGATGTACTTTGCCGCGTCTTTCACTCCCTCAGCGTATGGTTTGCCCACCGCCGAGGTCGGACCCGTCAGGTCCGCCAGGTGACCGATGAGAATCTTGTCGGCGGAAAACGCCGTTCCCCCAAAGAGGAACCCGAAAACGAACGCCACTGCCAGAATCAATGTGAGAGTCCTGCGCATAACCTCCTCCTTTTTTGTTTTTTTGTCCCTTCGCCGAAATCTCTTTCTCTCCCTTTCCCCGTCTCACCCCCTTTGCTCTTTTGTCAGTAAGAAAACGGATAGAGTTTCCAGTAAGCCTTGATGAGGTTCCACCGATGCGCCAGACCATCAGGCTCGAAGATGAGGAAGAGGACGATGATGAGCCCGAAAACTCCATCCTGTATCGAGAGAATGAAGTCCGAGATGTTCGGATAAATCCAGGAGAGCTTCGACGTTATCAGCGTCAGTACCTCCGGGAGGAGGACCATGAAGACGGCTCCGTATATGGACCCGATGATGCTCCCGAGCCCGCCGATGATGATCATGGCGAGATACTGGATGGAGACGAGGATGGTGAACTGCTCCGAGGAGATGAACATGAGGTAGTGCCCCATGAGAGCCCCGGCTATCCCGGCGTAAAACGATGAGATGCCGAAAGAGAGGAGCTTGTACTTGAAGATGTCGATTCCCATGATTTCGGCGGATATGTAGTGGTCCCGGACGGCCATGAAAGCCCTGCCCGTCCTCGTCCTGACGAGGTTCTTCGCGAAGAGGACCGCCGCCACCGTCACCGCGAGGACGATGAAGTAGTAGTACTTGTCCGCCTCGAAGACGAAGGAACCTATCTTCGGCCGGTCCAGAATCATCCCGTATGAGCCTCCCGTGACGGGTTCCCACCTGAGGAAAATCCACTCGAGGATGAACTGCGACGCGAGCGTGGCAATTGCCAGGTAGAGCCCTTTCAGCCTGAGGGAGGGAATTCCGACGAACATGCCGATGAAAGCTGCCATGAGACCTGCCGCGGGCAGGGAGACCCAGAAGGGAACCCCCAGCTTGGTCGTGAGGACGCCCGTCGTATACGCTCCCACGCCGAGGAAGGCGCCGTGACCAAGGGAAATCTGCCCCGTGAATCCGGTCAGGAGGTTGAGACCCACCGCTCCGATGACGGCGATGAGTATCTGAATCATGAGCGAGAGGAGATAGTTCGTCGCCACGAAGGGGAAGACGAGCATGAAACCCATGAAAAGAGCAAACCAGAACCGGACGAAACCGGTCTGGAAAATCCTGCTGTCCTGTTCGTAAGTGGTCCGGTAATCACCGCAGTAGTGCATTCGCCCCTCCTCCTATACTCTCTCGATTTCCTCGGTCCCGAAGAGGCCGTAGGGTTTGATCATCAGGATGATGACGAGGATGATGAAGGGCGCCACCTCCTTGACGCCGCTTATGTTCAGGTAAATCTTGAAGAACCCGTCACAGAGGTTCTCGAGGAGCCCGATGATGATACCGCCCAGCGTAGCCCCGAGGATCGAATCGAGCCCGCCGAGGATGACAGCGGGAAAGACTTTGAGGCCGAAGTGGGAAAGCTGGATGTTGATTCCGTTGATGTTTCCTATGAGGACTCCCCCGATGGCGGAAACGACCGTGGCGATTGCCCACGAGAGGGCGAAAATTTTCTTCACCGATATCCCCATCGACTGCGCCACCTGGTTCGAGAAGGCGGTGGCCCTCATGGCGATCCCCTCTTTGGAATATTTAAAGAAGAGGGAAAAGACGGCGAGTAGGACCACGGAGAGCACGAAGCACCAGATGAACTCCTGGGAAACGGGTATTCCTCCCACGTTCACCGTCGTCTGGGGAAAGAGCTTCGGCGAGTAAACCCGAATCTGTGTTCCCCATATCGCCTTGACGATGGATGAGAGGACGAGGGCGAGACCGATGGTGACCATGATGATGGAGATGATCGGTTCTCCGATCATCGGCCTGAGAACGAGCCTCTCGATGAGGAGAGCCAGGACGACGGAAAATGCAAGGGTGATGAGGAGCGCGGCGAGGAAGGGAATCTTGAACTGAACGACGAAGGCGTAACAGACGTATGCCCCGAACATGAGGAGTTCGCCCTGCGCGAAGTTGACCACCCTCGTCGCCTTGTAGATGACGGTGAAGCCGAGAGCGACGAGAGCGTAGATGCTCCCGATGACGAGTCCGCTAATTATGAGCTGTACGAAGTAGTCCACCCTTATCGTCCTCCTTCATAAGGTCTTTGATGATCATCGTCGTCTTGATGTGGGACGTCTTCCCATCCTGGTACTTGATGGTGGCTTCGATGTAGATGTCCTCCGCGTCGGAGTACATGGCGTCGATCACCTTCTTGTACCTCTCTGCCACGAACTTCCTCCGGACCTTCCGCGTCCGGGTGAGCTCGTCGTCGTCGGCGTCGAGTTCCTTGTAGAGAAGAACGAACTTGCGGATTCTCGACTCCTCGGGGAGAGTCTCGTTCACCTTCCTCACCTCTTTCTCTATCATGTCGTAGACTTCTTTCTTCGAGGCGAGGTCGGTGTAGGTGGTGTAGCTGATTCTCCTCGTCTCCGCCCACTTCCCCACGTTGGGGTAGTCGATGCAGATCATCGCGGCGATGTAATCCTTCCCGTGACCCATGCAGACGGCTTCTTTGATGTACGGGGAAAACTTGAGCTTGTTCTCGATGAACTGGGGAGAGAACCTGGTCCCGTTGTTCAGGACCATCACGTCCTTGAGGCGGTCGATGACGACGAGGTGCCCGTCCTCGGTGAAGTACCCGGCATCGCCCGAGTGCAGCCAGCCGCCTTCGAGAGTCTCCTTCGTCGCCTCTTCATTCTTGTAGTAGCCCATGAAGACCGAGGGACTCCGGGAGAGAATCTCCCCCCTCTCGCTGATGATGATTTCCGTCTCGGGAATCGGCTTGCCCACCGAATCGAAGTTGATGTCGTCGTCCCTGTGGACGCAGGAAATACCGGAAATTTCCGTCTGGCCGTAAATCTGCTTCAGGTTTACGCCGATGGCGTGGAAGAAACGGAAGACGTCGGGCCCCAGGGCAGCGCCTCCCGTGTACGCCGTCCGGATGCGGAGAAGGCCGAGCCTGTCCTTGAGCGCCCGGAAAAGGAGCCAGTAGGCGAGTTTGTACTTTATCTTCAGGCTCAGGGGGGGCTCCTTCTTCTGGAACTTGTAATCGGCGTACTCGTAACCCACGGGGAGGAACTTGTTGTACATGAACCTCTTGAAAGGAGAGGCGTCGAGAATCTTCACCTGAACGGTAGAGGTCATGTTCTCCCAGATTCTCGGAGGGGAGAACATCACGTGGGGACCGATTTCCCTTATGTTCTCCTGGACCGTCTCCGGCTCCTCGGGGAAGTTCACGGTGAACCCGATGAGGAGCGCGCTTGAAAGCGACATCATCTGCTCCCCGATCCACGCGAGGGGCAGGAAGGAGACGAAATCGTCGTCCTCCCTCTTCGGGTCGACCTCGTTCAGGTTCTTCGCCATGGAGAGGAGGTTTTTGTAAGAGAGCATCGCTCCCTTGGGGAATCCCGTCGTCCCCGACGTGTAACAGATGAGAGCCAGGTCTTCCCATGAAGTCTCGTCCACCATCCGGTCGAAAAGGTCCGGTTCCTTCGCCTCCAGTTCCCTCCCGAAGAGCTCCACTTCCTTGAAGTCGAGGAGGAAGGGCTGCTTGTAATTCCGCATCCCCCGGGGGTCTGTGTAAATGACGTACTTCACCTTCGGCAGCTGGTCCATCATGTCCAGGACCTTGTCCACCTGCTCCTGGTCTTCCGCGACGACGAAGGTGGAGTCCGAGTGGTCGATGACGTAGGCCACCTCTTTGAGGGTAGAGTCCTGGTAAATTCCGAGAGGAACGGCCCCGATTGACTGGGCGGCGATTTCCGCCATGACCCACTCAGGCCGGTTGTCGCCGATGATGGAGAGCTTGTCTCCCTTCTTCATCCCCAGGCTCACGAGACCAAGGGCGAAGTGCTTCACCCGGGTGTAATACTCTTTCCAGGTGTACTCCTGCCAGATCCCGAACTCCTTCTCCCTCAGGGCGACCCTGGAGTCGCCCAGCCTCTTCGCCTGATAGCGAAGGAGTTTCGGGAAGGTGTCGTGCTCTTTGAGAATCTCTTTCACGTTCACCGTCATTGCAGTTTCGCCTCCATCTCTCTCAAGAAGTCGTCTTCCTCTCCGATGTATGCCCGGATGACGTGCGGGTCGTTTGCTACTTCCATCGGTTCCCCCTCCGCAATCTTCGTCCCGAAGTCGAGGACGGAAACCCTGTGGCTTATGTCCATAACGACGCCCATGTCGTGCTCGATGAGGAGGACCGTGACACCCCACTCCTCGTTGATGTCGATGATGTAGCGGGCCATGTCCTCCTTTTCTTCCAGGTTCATCCCCGCCATCGGCTCGTCCAGGAGGAGGATTTTCGGCTTGAGAGCGAGTGCGCGCCCGAGCTCGACCCTCTT
>RFHC01000015.1 GCA_003696505.1 Deltaproteobacteria bacterium | reverse complement strand
GACCGAGACCGGCCCGGGAAAGGGCGGGCAGCGTAAGGCTTAACCGGGACGAAATTCCCCTCAGGGTATTTGCCCCCTCGTCTCCGTACTCGGCGGCGTCAGGTGCGTTCCCCACCCCAACTCCGTCGAGAACGATGAGAAAAACCCTCATAAATCCTCCGTTTCTTGTGGACAGGAATTTTCTATATTACCATTTAAATTCTGAGGTCAGACAGTGGCGGAATGAAAACGATAACGAGATACATACTGCGAGAACTCTTCCCCCCAACCATTCTCGGTCTCTTCGTCTTCACGGTTATCGTGGTCGGTCAGCAAATCCTCAAGATATCGGACTACATCATCGCCGGGGGCGTCCCTCCGGCAGAGGTGGGGAAACTCATTCTTTACTCACTCCCGGCTTTCCTGGAAATCAGCATCCCCATCGCCCTGATTCTCGGCGTCACCGTCGGATTCTCACGACTCTCCGTCGATAGCGAAATCATCGCGCTGAGAGCTGCAGGAATTGGCATCAGGTCTTTCGTGCCGCCTGTTTTCCTCCTCTCGCTCATCGGTTTCCTCGCGGTGGCGTATCTGACCCTCATCGGGTCCGCCTCCGGTTACCGCAACCTGTACGAAACGGTCAGAAAGATATCCGCTTACGGGTCCCGGGAAATCATCAGGGAAGGGGTCTTCACGGCAATTTCCGATACAACGCTCGTCTACGTGGACCACATCTCCCCGGACGGGAAGAACCTTTACGGTGTCGTCCTCTCCATAAAGAGAAACGGGGAAGAGCCTGTCATTATCACGGCGGAGAAAGGCATTCGGGAGAAGAAGGGGATCGAAGACCCCGGGACCATCGTGCTGGAAAACGGGAGGGTAAATCAGAAACTCCCTGACGGCACCCAGCGGGTCCTCTCCTTCGAAACGCTCACCTTCCGGCCGTGGGGAAAACCCGCGGGCGGACGGATAACCGGAAGAAAGCCGAAAGAGATTCCCGCCATCACCATCCTCACGCTCCTGAGAGAGAGAAAAATTCCACCTTCGAATCTTCCGTCGTACCTCTTCTCCCTCCACAAGAGGCTCTCCCTCCCCTTTGCCTGCCTCGTCTTCTCTTTCTTCGCCGTCCCCCTGGGAATGGCTCAGAGAAGCAGGGGAAAATCCGGATCCTTCCTCGTCACTGGAGGAATCGTCCTCGTCTACTATCTTTTCATCGGAACGGCACAGAGTCTCAAAGGGTTCTCTCTCCCCCTTTCCCTCTCCCTCATCTGGGCTCCAAACATCCTCTTCTCTGCGCTGACCTGGTTCCTCATCGGGAAAATGGAACGGGACCCGGCTTTCAACGAGAGGCTGGGGAAATTATTTCGGAGGAAGACGTGATATCCACCCTGAAGAGATATTTCGCCACGGAGTTTATCAAGATATTCGCATTCACCATTTCGGGGCTCCTCCTCCTCTTT
This sequence comes from Deltaproteobacteria bacterium, assembly GCA_003696505.1. GTDB lineage: Bacteria > Desulfobacterota > Deferrimicrobia > J040 > J040 > J040. Next base: position 1,316 of record RFHC01000015.1, on the reverse strand, counting down.
CACCTCGTCGACTTCGTCGAACACGCCGACAACTTTCTCGCCCGGGGAGCCTCTGTCCCGGAGGTCTTCCTCTACTACCTCTACCTGACGCCCGGGTACTTTACTCTCCTCCTCCCCTACGCCCTGCTCGTCGCCGCCACGGTCACTCTCGTGATAAGGTCCCGTTTCAACGAGACCATCGCCGCTTTTGCCTCCGGCGTGAGCCTCCTCTCGCTCATCTCCCCCATACTCGTCACCTCCTTCGTCCTCTCGCTCTTCTCTTTCTTCGTCAGCGAGAACGTCACCCCGATAACGTCTCTCAAAGCGAGGGAACTGAAAGCGACGTACATAAAGTCGACAGAGAGGGCGGCCCGCTTCTTTCAGAACAGGTACTGGCTCAAATCAGGGCAGGCCCTTATTACCGCCCAGGTCCTCGACAGAGAGAGGGCGACGCTCAGGGGGATAACCATCCTCGTTCTGGACGAAAAGGGGAACCTTTCGCAGAGAATCGACGCAGACAGGGGGATTTACCGTGACGGTTGGGAGCTTTACGACGTGACGGTCCTCAACACCGGCAACGGGACGGGGTTAAAGAAAGTGAAACAGCTTTCCGCTCCCATCGACGTGGATTTCGAATCTTTCTTCAGCGCCCAGAAATATCCGCAGGACATGAGCACCACCGAACTGAAAAAATACATTCGCGAACTGGAAAGGAAGGGGTACGACACTTCCCCCTACATGGTCGACTTCCACGCCCGCTGGTCCAATGCGGTCCTCGTCATCGTCATCGTCTTCCTCGCAGCCCCTTTCGCGCTGACCCCCTCGAGAAAAGGAGCGCTGGCCACGAGCATCGGCATTGCGGTTTTTGCAGGGTTCGCCTGCTGGGGGCTCTTTTCCGTCTCCCTCGCCCTGGGGAGGAAAGGGGTCGTCCCTCCCTTCCCGGCTGCCTGGGCACCTGTTCTCATCGTTGCTCTCACGGGAGCGTTTTTCTACAGGAGGATGAGAGTGTGATGGGGGGAATGGGGAATGCGGAATGGGGAGTGCGGAGTGCGGATTGGGGAATCTGTTATCGGACCGATGAGCCTCCGAGCATCAGAGGATCCGAACATCCGAACAATCGGATGAATGCGGAATGATTAGATGAAAGCGCGCACCTCCTGTCCCGGGTAAACTGAAAGAAAAGACCAGAACAGGAGGTGAAAAAATGGAAAAAAAAGATGGCATTTATTTTATCGGATGTGACATGCACAAGGAATACTCAAATTTTGCTGTGTTGGATGGAAGGGGGAAGGTGGTATCTCAGGTTCGGTTGCCCCACGATGGGGAGTCCCTGGAGT